>JBQGFI010000323.1:0-6779 GCA_052040065.1 Marmoricola sp. | reverse complement strand
TGCCGCGCCCACGCCCGCGAGGAGATCGAGCTGCACGTCCACGACTACCTGAGCGACCAGGAGCTGTGGCTCTACCTCGCCTCCCTCGACGTCTCCGTGCTGCCCTACCGCTTCGGCACCCACTCGGGCTGGCTCGAGGCGTGCCGCGACGTCGGCACGACCGTCGTGGCGCCCACGTGCGGCTACTACGCCGAGCAGGGACCGGTGCACGGCTTCACGCTCGACGAGCACGCCTACGACCCCGCCAGCCTGGTGCGCGCCGTCCTGGAGACGTACGCCGCAGGGCCGGTGGCCCCGCTCACCGTCGACGTACGCCGCCGACAGCGCGCCGAGGTGGCGGCCGCGCACGCCGACCTCTACCGGGGACTGCGGTGACCCCGGCGCTGCGCGTCTGCCTGGTCGCGTCGGCCCGCTTCCCCGTGCGCGAGCCCTTCATGGGAGGCCTCGAGGCGCAGACCCACGCCCTCGCCAGCGCGCTGCGACGCCACGGCCACGACGTCACGCTCTTCGCGGCCCCGGGGTCCGACCCTGCCCTCGGGGTGCGTGAGCTGCCGGTGGCGACCTACGCCCCCAGCGCGGTGGCGCGACGCGACGTCGGGTCGCCCCCCGCCCGGTGGATGCAGGAGCACCACGCCTACCTCGACCTGATGCTCGGTCTTGCCGACGGCCGGCACGGCTCCTTCGACGTGGTGCACGACAACAGCCTCCACCACCTGCCGGTGGCGATGAGCCGGTCGCTCGACGTCCCGCTCGTGAGCACCCTCCACACCCCGCCCGTGCCGTGGCTGGAGTCGGCGGCCCTGCTCGACGACGGCCACGTGCACTTCGTCGCCGTCAGCCAGCACCTCGCCGACGCCTGGCGCGACATCGTCAGCGCGGCCGTGGTGCGCAACGGTGTCGACACCGACTTCTGGAGCGAGGGTCCCGGGGGCCGCACGCTGGTGTGGACCGGGCGGGTCGTGCCCGAGAAGGCACCGCACGAGGCCGTGCTCGCCGCCCGGCGCGCCGGGATGGACCTGGCGCTGGTCGGTCCCGTGCACGACACGGCCTACTTCGAGCACGAGGTGCGTCCGCTCCTCGACGAGCGCCGGCGCTACCTCGGCCACGCCTCGGCACGCCAGGTCCGCCAGCTGCTGCAGCACGCCGCCGCCGCGCTCGTGACCCCGGCGTGGGACGAGCCCTTCGGCCTGGTGGCAGCCGAGGCGATGGCGTGCGGCACCCCCGTGGCGGCGTACGCCCGCGGCGCCCTGCCGGAGCTCCTGGCCGAGGGCACCGGCGTCCTCGCCGCTCCGGGCGACGTCGACGCCCTGGCCGACGCCGCGCGACGGGCCAGCCGCCTCGACCGGCGCCCGCCCAGGGACCACGCCCTGGCCCACTTCTCCATCACGCGCATGGTCGCGGAGTACGAGGCCCTCTACCGCGGCGTCAGCCACCGGGCGGCCGCGTGATCGGCTACTACGTGCACCACCACGGCCGCGGCCACCAGCACCGCGCCGTCACCCTGTGCGCCTCCCTCACCGAGCCGGTCACGGGACTCTCCTCGCTGCCCCGTCCGGCGTCGTGGCCCGGACCCTGGGTGCAGCTGCCGGCCGACGACGACGGACCCGACCCGCACGACGTCACGGCCGGCGGTGCCCTGCACTGGGCACCCCTGCACGACGAGGGGGCGCGGTCGCGCGCGCACGTCCTCTCCTCCTGGATCGCCGAGGCCCGCCCACGCCTGCTCGTCGTCGACGTCTCGGTCGAGGCCACCGTGCTCGCCCGGCTCCACGGCGTCCCCGTCGTCAGCATGGTGCTGCCGGGACGGCGTGGCGACGCGGCGCACGAGCTGGGCTTCCGGCTCTCCACCGAGCTGGTCGCGGCGTGGCCACCCGGGGCGTGCGGCATGACGCCGGGTCTCGCGCCGCACCAGCTCGCGCGGATCCACCACCTCGGTGGCGTGTCGCGGCTGCGACCGGCGGACTCCCGGGCACCGCGTCGCCGCGGGACCCGCCGGGTCGTCCTGCTGCAGGGCAAGGGCGACCCCGGTACGCCGCCGCCGGCGCAGCGACGGCTGGCCGAGCAGACGCCGCAGTGGCACTGGACCTTCCTCGGCGGCGACCACGGCACCTGGGTCGACGACCCCGCCGCGCTGCTGGCCGACGCCGACGTCGTCGTCACCCACGCCGGGCAGGGCGCCGTCGCGGACGTCGCAGCGAGCCGGGTGCCGGCCGTCGTCGTCCCCGCAGCGAGACCCTTCGAGGAGCAGACCAGCACCGCCGCCGCCCTCGCGCGCGGCGGGTGGCCCGTGGTGGTGCGCGAGGAGCTGCCGCAGGAGGGCTGGCCGGAGCTGCTCGAGGGGGTCGCCGCCCTCGACGGCGACCACTGGGCGGCGTGGTGCGACGGCGCAGCGGCACGGCGCTTCGCGCGCGTCGTCGAAGCGGTCGCCCGGCCGCCGGCCGCGCTCGCGGACCTGACGTGAGCACCACGACTGCCGTCGTGACGATCGTGCACGGCCGCCACGACCACCTGCGCCGGCACCGGCGGGCCCTGCTGACCGGCTCGCGCACCCCGGACATCCACGTAGTGGTGGCGATGGGCGACGCGGAGGTCACGGGGGTGATGGACGAGGGGGTCGACGTGCTCGCCCTGGAGGCGGATCCCCGGCGGCTCCCCCTCGCCGCCGCCCGCAACGCCGGGGCGCATGCCGCCCTGCGACGCGGCGCCGACGTGCTGGTCTTCCTCGACGTCGACTGCCTCGCCGGGCCGGACCTCGTGGCGGCGTACACCGAGGTGGCGCTGCGCGACCGGGCCACGCTCTGGTCGGGGCCCGTGACCTACCTCGGGCCGGGCGACGCCGAGGAGGCGCTGAGACACCCGGACGCCTTCGACTCCCCGCACCCGGCGCGCCCCGCGCCACGGCCGGGCGAGGAGCTGCACGGAGCCGACCCGGTGCTCTTCTGGTCGCTGTCCTTCGCCGTGCACCGCGAGGGCTGGCGGCGCAGCGGCGGCTTCTGCGAGCGGTACGCCGGCTACGGCGCCGAGGACACCGACTTCGCCGTCCAGGCGGCCGCGCGCGGGATGGACCACGCGTGGGTCGGCAGCGCCCGCGCCCACCACCAGCACCACCCGACGTCGGACCCTCCGGTGCAGCACCTCGACGCGATCCTGCGCAACGCCCGGACCTACCACGAGCGCTGGGGCAGCTGGCCGATGGAAGGCTGGCTGCGCGACTTCGCCGCGCTCGGCCTGGCCACCCTCACCGACGACGGCTGGCAGGCGACCTGAGGCGGACGAGCACGGAACCGCTCAGCCGCTCTCGCCCCCCTGCAGCGCCGAGCCGTCCTCGGCCATGGGGGCCCGCTCGCCGCCGACTCCCCAGCCGTAAGCCATCTTGTGGATCTCCAGGATGAGCGAGGACGACGTGGAGGACACGCCCTCGATCAGCTGGAGCCGCTCGGTGAGCAGCTCGTTGAAGTGGGCCGTGTCGCGGCACACCACCTCCACCAGGAGGTCGTAGCTGCCGGCCGTCGAGGCGATGTAGCTGACCTCCGGGTAGGTGCTGATCTCGGTGGCGACCGACTTGACGTACCCGGGTGAAGCGACCACCTGCACCAGCGCCATCAGGTCGAAGCCGAGACGCAGTGGGTTGGCGATCCCGACCACCTGGAGGATGCCGGCGCGCTCCAGCTTCTGCACGCGGTAGCGGATCACGCTCTCGCTGACCTCGGCGTCGGCGGCGATCCGGGCGTAGGAGCGCCGGCCGTCGACCTGGAGCGCGGCGATGATCCGCCGGTCGACCTCGTCGAGCGAGTCAGTCCCTCCCAGCAGATCTTGCGACATGCGCATATTTGACCTCCCTGTTACACGGATTCATTGATTTGGTCTTGATCTTTTCGCGGAGTCAGTCAATATTTGGCGCTCAGCGTATCCCAGACCACCCCCGCGGGGGTCGACGCGAGAGGCCCGGATGACCCACACCGCCGACCTGGATCTTGCTCGCTTCCTGGAGGAGATGAGCGCGGAGATGGCGCCCGCCCCCGTGATCGCCTTCAGCGAGCAGGAGTACGCCGACCGCCTCACCCGGCTGCGGGCCGCGATGGCGCACGACGGCATCGACCTCGTCCTGCTCTCCTCCCCCGAGGCGCAGTGCTGGATCCACGGGCTGTCGCTGCGCTGGTACAAGGCGCAGGCCCCGCGCGGGTGGAAGCCGCTGCTGACGACCGCCGTCCACGTCGACCACGACCGCTTCATCCTCTTCGACGGCGCCGAGCACGCCGAGATCATCCGCCGGACCTCGATGGCCACCGACGTCCGGCTGTTGCCCCGCTACGAGCGGGACCGCATGCTCGGCTTCATCCTCGACGAGCTGGGGGCCGAGGGCTGGCTCCACGGCACCGCGGGTCTGGAGTACTACTCCTACGTCCCCAACCCGGCCGTGCACGGGGAGGTGCGGGCGGGCCTGGAGAGCGCGGGCTGCCGGGTGGTCGACGCGACTGACGCGGTGCGCCGGGTGCGCCGGGTGAAGTCCGCGGCCGAGCTCGAGCGCATCGAGCGCGCGGCCGTGATCGCCGACGCCGGGATCACCGGCCTGACCGAGCAGCTCGCCCCAGGCATGACCGAGCTCGACGCCTGGGCCGTGATGATGTCAGCGATGGTGGCCGCCGGCGGCGAGCCCGCCGCCATCCACGAGTTCGCCTCTCTGGGTCAGCGCGCCGGCCACGCGTGGGCCGGGCACCGCGAGATCGAGCCCGGCCTGGTGCTCAACGTCGACCCCTGCGGCGTGGTCGACCGCTACCACGCCAACCGCACCGGCACCTTCTTCATCGGCGAGCCCCCGCCGCAGTACGTCGACCTGTTGGGGCGCCTCGCCGGCGCCTACGACGTGCTCCGAGCGCGGGCGAGCGCCGGCACCCCCGTACGCGAGGTCAACGCCGCACTCCGCGAGTACTACTCCGAGGTCGGTCTGTGGGGGCTGAAGGACCAGACCTGGATCGGCGGCTACGAGCTGGGCCTGAGCTTCCCGCCCGACTGGGTCGGCGACTGGATCTTCACGGTGGCCGACGACACCACCGAGGACCTCTTCGAGGCCGGCATGGTCACCAACTTCGAGAGCATCATCCACTTCTCGCTCATCGACACCCTCGTCTACGAGGAGGGCGGAGCCCGCACCCTCTCCGCGCTGCCCCACGAGCTGATCGTCGTCGAGTTCTGAACTCGGGTCCCGTCCGTCCCGGCCACACCCACACAGGAGATCCCATGTCCCGTCACCGCACCCTCGTCGCGCCGCTCGGCGCGCTCGCCTGCCTGGCGCTCGTCGCCGCCTGCAGCTCCCCCGCCGCCGAGCCAGGGGCGTCCTCCGGCTCCGGCGACGGCGGCGGCGCCGAGGACACGCTCGTGATCGCCAGCTGGGGCGGCCGCTTCACCGAGACCACGCAGGAGTTCCTGGCGACCCCCTTCGAGGAGGAGACCGGCATCGACGTGCAGATCGTCGACGTCCCGGGCACCCAGGTCACCCAGCTGCAGGCGCAGAGCGACGCCGGCGCGATGCAGTGGGACGTGATGGACAGCCTCAGCGCAGGTGACGCCTACGTGCTGGCGAGCCGCGACCTCCTCGAGCCCCTCAGCGAGGACCAGACCACGGCGTACACCGAGGAGCTCGGGGAGGAGAAGATCAGCGACTTCGGCTTCACCTACGCCAACCTCGGCTACATCATCGTGTGCCGCGAGGACGTCGAGCGGTGCCCGACCACCGTGCCCGAGTTCTTCGACCCCGAGGCCTTCCCGGGCACCCGCGCCCTGCCGGGCACCTCGCCCGGGCCGATGACCTCCATCCTCGCCGAGGCCGCCGAGGTCGAGCTGCCCCAGGACGTCGACACCCTCCTCGAGCCCCTGCGCGAGCTCAAGCCCGACGTCAAGGTCTTCTACACCTCCGGCGACCAGCAGGAGCAGCTGATCCGTCAGGGCGAGGTCGACATGATCATCATGTACAGCGGCCGCGCCTACAGCCTCGTCGACAACGGGACGCCGCTGACCATCAACTGGGCCGGGACCTACGACCCGGGCTTCACCGCCCAGGTCGCCGACGCCCCGCACCCCGAGGCCGCCAGCCAGTTCATGGACTGGGTTGCCGCCAACCCCGACGCGCAGGCCAAGTGGGCCGAGCAGATGCAGTACAGCGTGCCGAGCCCTGCGGCCCTGGAGTCGTTGCCGACCGAGGTGGCCGAGCGGCTCGCCGACTACCCGCAGAACTTCGACGTCCTCGGCAAGCAGGACTTCGAGTGGTACGTCGACAACAAGTCAGAGCTCGACAACGGCCTGAACCAGGTCATCCAGGGCGGCTGACCTCACGTGACCTCGTACGCCGCTCCCCCGGCCCTGCAGGACGACGCGCCCGCCGCGCCGTCCGGTGGCCGAACGCGCGCCTGGTCGCCCCAGGGCGGACCCCTCCTGGGGTTCGTCCTGGCGGCGCCGGCCGCGGTGCTGGTCGTGATGTTCGTGGTGCTGCCGGTCGTGCAGGTCTTCATCGACGCCAGCGCCGGTGGCGCCGGCCTCTCCCGCTACGCCGACGTCTTCAGCAACGACGTGAGCCGACGGGCCCTGACCACCACGCTGCTCGACAGCCTCATCGTGACCGCGGTGAGCATCGGCATCGGCTCGGTGCTGGCGTGGACCCTGCACACCTCCGAGCGCCGCTGGGTCCGCTTCCTGGTGTGGCTGACGGCCCTGATCCCCTTCACGATGGGGATGATCGTCAAGAACTACGCCGTGCTGCTGCTCCTGGTGGCCAACGGCCCGGT
>JBQGFI010000322.1:0-2789 GCA_052040065.1 Marmoricola sp. | reverse complement strand
ACCGCGACGGTCGAGGAGTGGCTGATGGCCGCGGAGTACGTCGCGCAGCGCGGCAACCTCGACCTCGTGCTCTGCGAGGGCGGCACCCGCACCTTCGAGACCGTCACCCGGCACACCCTCGACATCACGGCGGTGCCCGTCGTGCAGGCCGCCAGCCACCTGCCGGTGCTCGTCGACCCCTCGCACGCCGGCGGCCGTCGCGACCTCGTCGTGCCGCTCGCGAGGGCCGCCCTCGGCGTGGGCGCCGACGGCATCGTCGTCGACGTGCACCCCGACCCGGAGCACGCGCTGTGCGACGGCCCCCAGTCGGTCAACGGCAGCGAGCTGCGCGACCTCGCCTCCGCCGTGCGCCGCCTGGGCGGGGCGCTGGGTCGGCGCTAGCCCGCGACCACGCGCTCGTCGCCCCGCGCGGCGTCGACCGTGGTGCCAGGTGCCCAGGCGAGGCTCCCCAGGCCGACCACGAGGAGCAGGTTCGCGGGCACGGCCATCCACGCGACGTTGCCGATGTGCGCGACCGGCCACAGCACGATGGCGACCAGCACCAGCGCTGCCTGCCACCGGTGACCACGCCGCTGCAGCGCCCAGGCGACCAGCGCGAGGGACAGCGGGAAGCCGAGGCCCAACGGCTTGATCAGGTTGGCCGCGCCCGACTGGTCCACCAGCGCGACGTCGCCGAGGGAGAGGTGGATGGTGTCGAAGCCGTAGGCGACGTTGCCCGCGAGGCCGACCACCCCGACGACCAGGAGCGCGGCCGCCAACCGCGAGCCGGCCGGCAGCCAGGAGGCGGCCGCGATCGGCACCAGACCGTAGGCGATCGCACCCAGGACGTGCAGGACCCCGGCGAGCGGGTCGTCCCAGCCGCGGGCGGCGTACGTCGCGTCGGCGGCGAGGTAGGCCAGCGGCGCCACCACGAGGGAGGCGCGGAGCACCCGTGCGGTGGGCGTGGACGTGGGGAGGGCGGCGTACGACGACATGGCGGCTCCTTCTCGGCGGGACCCCAGGCTGTGCGGCCGACGGGCTCCCGCGCACCGGGGATCGCCCTGGGACGCCCGCTCCAGGGGAAACCCTGGGGCCCCCGGCCGGCTGCGGTGCCAGGATGGCGCCATGACGGCGAGGCTCCCGCGAGGCGTCGTGCCGCTGCTCTCACTGGGGACCGTCGTGGTCCTGGTGACGCTCGGGCTGGCCCGCGGGCTCTGGCTCTCGAACCTGCACAACGCCCTCCTGGCCGCCGCCTTCACCGCGGTGGGCGCGTACGTCGCCGCCCGCCGGCCCGGGCACGGCGAGGGCCGGCTCTTCGTGGCCACGGGACTCCTCCACGCGGTGATGTTCTACGGCCGCCAGGTCGGGCACGGTGCCGGCGCGGAAGCCACCGGGTGGGACGCGTGGTGGGGCTGGCTGGGGGTGTGGCCGATCGCCCTCTCGATCGCGCTGGCCACGCTCGCCGTCCTGTGCTTCCCCGACGGACGCCTGCCCTCACCCCGCTGGCGTCCCGTGGCCACGGTCCTCGTGGTCCTGGCCCTGCTGGGCTCCACCGTCTCCGCGACGTGGCCGGTCGAGTACGCCGACGCGGGGGTGCTGACCCCCCACCCCCTCGCGAGCGTCACCCCCGGGGCGGTGGCGGCCGTCTGGGACGCCGCGGCGCACCCGGCCTACGCCGTCGCGCAGCTGCTGTGGCCGATCGCCATCGCTGCCCGGTGGCGCGGGGCCAGCGGCCTGGTCCGTCGGCAGCTGGCCTGGCTGCTGCTCGCCGCGGCAGGCTCGACCCTGGCGCTGGTGACGGGTCTGGTGGTCTGGGACTCGCCCCGGGCCGGCGTCCTGGCCGCAGGCCTGCTCCCCGTGGCGGCCGGACTCGCGATCGTGCACGGGCACCACGCGGCGGCGTACTCCGCGCTGACCTGGCTCTCCCGTCGCGGATCGGACGAGGACCTGCCCACCGACCTCGCCCGCGCCGTGTCGGAGGCCCTGGGGGCGCCCGCCACGGTGTGGACCGGGTCGCGGACCTGGCACGTCGTCGGCGTCTGGCCCGCCACCCACGCGGCGGTCCCGTCCCCCACGACCCCCGAGGAGGCAGCGCGGGAGGTCGTGGTGAGGCCGGTGGTCAGCGCCGCTCGCGTGGTGGGCGGTCTGGGAGTCGCCCGCGACGCGCCCCTGACGCGCGCCGAGGAGCGGCTGCTCGACCACCTCGTCTCCCAGGCGGGCCTGATGCTGGACTACCTCGACCTCGGCGAGCTGATCGAGCAGCAGCGCCGGGAGGGCCGACTCGACGACCTCACCCCCCGGGAGCACGAGGTGCTCGGGCTGATCGCCCGCGGCCTGTCCAACCGCGCCATCTGCGAGGAGCTGCACCTGAGCGTCAAGACCGTGGAGCCCGTCGTCGGCTCGATCTTCGCCAAGCTGCAGCTGCACAGCGACTCCGCGAGCAACCGGCGCGTGCTCGCCGCCCTGGCCTACCTGCGGGCCTGACCACCGGGTCCGACCGGGACCACCAGGAGGTCGGCCAGGTCAGGCGGAGAGCAGCCCGGAGAGCACAGTGGCGGCCCGGTCGACGTCGGAGCGGGAGGCGTCGAGGTGGGTGAGCATCCGGACCCGGGTGGGGCCGACGGCGCCGACGAGCACGCCCCCGGCGCGGGCCGCCTCGACGACCGCGGGGGCGTCGGGTACCTCCACGACCACGATGTTGGTGTCCACGCCGGCGGGGTCGACGCCCACGGCCTCGGCCAGCAGCCGGGCGAGCTCGTGGTCCTCGGCCAGGCGCTCGACGTCGTGGTCGAGCGCGTGCAGTCCGGCCG
>JBQGFI010000321.1:0-2289 GCA_052040065.1 Marmoricola sp. | reverse complement strand
CCGGGGACTTGGGCATCATCGCCGGGTTGGGGCGCGGCATGCCCGGACGGGCGTCAGCGCCACCGGCCGGCGGGCGCGGCGGACGGGTGTCGTCGCTGCTCGGCGTGCGCGGAGCGGGACGCGAGCCCATGCCCTGGCTCGGCGCGAACGGGTTGTTGCCCGGGCGCGGGGCGCCGGGACGACCGACCGGTCGGGGCGCCGGCGACGACGCCTTCGCGGCGGGAGCGGCCGGGGCCTCGGGCTCGGCCGGCGGAGGCGTCGGCTCGGCGGCCGGTGCCTGCGGACCGGGCTTCGGGCCCGGCTTGGCGGCGGGAGCAGGCTCCTCGGCCGCGGGGGCCTCGGGCTCTGCGGCAGCCGGCTTCGGGCCGGGCTTCGGGCCGGGCTTGGCTGCTGCGGGCTTGGCGGCAGCCTTCTCGGCCGGCGCCTCGGCAGCGGGAGCGGAGGCCGCGGCGGCCTTCAGCTCGTCGCCGTACTGCTTCTTGAAGCGCATCTCGACGGGAGGCTCGACGGTCGACGAAGCCGACTTGACGAACTCACCCATCTCCTTGAGCTTCTCGAGAACGAACTTGCTCTCGACTCCGAACTCCTTGGCGAGTTCGTGGACTCGGGTCTTGGCCACGGTGCGTTACTTCTCCTTCTGGTCCGTGACCCCGGAAGGAGAGGGGAAACGGAACAGCTAGTGGGTGAACAGACTCATTGCGAGTTACTCATCGAGTGCTCATGAGCTGCGTGCTCCAGTTTCTGGTCGGTGCTGAGGTGAGTCGGACGGTGCGAGCGTGTCGTGCAGGTAGTCGGCCAGCGGTGTGTCGGCGAGCGGGACGCCCGAGCGGAGGGCCCGGGAGAATGCTCGGCGGCGCACCGCGAGCTCCCAGCACTCGGACGTGGGGTGCAGGTGCGCCCCGCGGCCGGGTGCTCGGTGGTCCGGATCGGGCACCAGGGCCGGTCGGCCCTCGGCGTCCGAGCCTGCGACCACCCGCAGCAGCTCGCTCGCAGCGGCCTTGGCCCGGCATCCCACGCACGTCCGGACGGGTCCGGGCGCAGGGGTGTCAGACGTGGTGGCCACTGGTCCCCACTCTACTGCGTGGGGCCACCGCTTTACGAACTGGGACTACTCGGGCGCAGGGGCCTCGTCCGAGCGGATGTCGATCCGCCAGCCGGTCAGCCGGGCGGCCAGCCGGGCGTTCTGGCCCTCCTTGCCGATCGCGAGGGAGAGCTGGAAGTCGGGTACGACGACGCGCGCCGACCGCGCGGCGAGGTCGACGATCTCCACCGAGGTGACCCGCGCCGGCGACAGCGCGTGCGCGACCAGCTCGGCGGGGTCCTCGGCCCAGTCGACGATGTCGATCTTCTCGCCGTGGAGCTCGCTCATCACGTTGCGCACCCGCTGGCCCATCGGGCCGATGCAGGCACCCTTGGCGTTGACGCCGGGGACGGTCGAGTGGACCGCGATCTTGGTGCGGTGGCCGGCCTCGCGGGCGATCCCGGCGATCTCGACGGTGCCGTCGGCGATCTCGGGCACCTCCAGCGCGAAGAGCTTCTTCACCAGCGTCGGGTGCGAGCGCGACAGCGTGATCTGCGGGCCGCGCATGCCCTTGCGCACGGAGGTGACCAGGCACTTGATGCGCTCGCCGTGGACGTACTTCTCCCCCGGCACGCGCTCGCTGACCGGCAGCAGCGCCTCGAGCTTGCCGAGGTCGACCATCACGTCGTCGGGGTTGCGACCCTGCTGGATCACGCCCGAGATGATGTCGCCCTCCTTGCCGGAGAACTCACCGAACCGGATCTCGTCCTCGGCGTCGCGCAGCCGCTGCAGCATGACCTGCTTGGCCGGGGTGGCGGCGATCGGGCCGACGCCGGCGGGCGTGTCGGCGTCCTCCGGGCCGGCGGTGCCGTCCTCGTCGACCTCGCGCGCCCACACGGTGACGTGCCCGCTCTGGCGGTCGAGCTCGACACGCGCCGGGTGCTGGGACTCGGTGGCCCGCTGGTAGGCGGTGAGGAGGGCCTGCTCGATGGCCTCGGCGAGGACCTCGAACGAGATCTCCTTCTCGCGCTCCAGCATCCGCAGGATGCTCATGTCGATGTCCATCAGGCGTCCTCCCCCTCGTCGTCCCCGTGCTCGGTGTCGTGCTCGGTGTCGTGCTCGGTGTCGTCCTCGGCGTCCCCGGCCCCGTCGGGCTCCTCGGCGCCGGCCCGGCCGGCGCGCGGGCGGTTGTACTCCACCTGCACCCGCGCCTTGGCGACCTCGGCGTAGGGCAGCGTCCGGCGCTGGCCGCTGACGTCGAGGTGGGC
>JBQGFI010000320.1:0-5001 GCA_052040065.1 Marmoricola sp. | reverse complement strand
GAGCGCACCATGGCCCGCATCAGCAGGCTCTACCCGGACATCGTGGTGGTCTCGCAGAGCGACTCGGTCCTCGGCACCCAGGTGACCAACCCGCAGTGGGGTGACGCCACCTCGCGGACCCTCGCCGAGATCCAGGCCCAGGGCCTGCCGGTCGCCTACGTCCTCGACACCCCGATGCCGGGCGACGACGTGCCGGAGTGCGTCGCCACGCACCTCGACGACGTCGGGGCCTGCAACCTCCCCCGGGCCCGGGGCGAGCTGTACGCCGGGCGCGCCAGCGCCCTCGACAGCGCGCTGAGCGCGGTCGGCGTGAGCGTGGTCGACCCGACGCCCTGGTTCTGCGTGGAGGAGGCCTGCCCTGCCGTCGTGGGCAACACCCTGGTCTACCGCGACGGCAGCCACATGTCGGCGAGCTACGCCTCGGTGCTGGCGCCGATGACGGCCGGCCTGTTCATGGAGCGCGAGTCGTGACGGCCTCGGGACGGCGGCTGGGGCGGTGGGGCCTCGCGTCCTCGGTGGTCGTGGGGACGGTGGTCGCCGGGTGCGCGGGCCCGGCGGGCGAGCAGCCGGGGCCACCGCCGCGCTTCGGGCTCAACGTGCCGGGGCACGAGGTCGCCGAGGGGGACCGGGTGGGCGACCTCGTCGGCTGCCCTCCCGCCCTGGTCAGTGCCTTCGTCAAGCTCGACAGCGACTTCGGCGCCGCCGAGCTGGCGGAGCTCGGGGCCGGGGGGCGGGTCCCGCTGATCACCTTCGAGCCCTGGTCGTGGCGCAGCGAGCACGGCGACGCCGACGTCCCGGCGTACGCGCTGCGCCGCCTGGTCGAGGGCGCGTGGGACGACGAGCTGCTCCGGCTCGGCGACGTGCTCGCCACCCACCGCGGCGAGGTGATGCTCCGCTTCGCCCACGAGATGAACGCCGACTGGTACCCGTGGGCGGCCGCGGCCAACGGCAACACCCCCGCGCAGTACGTCGCGGCCTGGCGTCACGTGCACCGGATGGTCTCGCAGCGGGCCCCGCACGTGACCTGGGTCTGGGCCCCGGTCGCCACGTGGTGGCCCGACGCGCTGCCGCTGGAGCGGCTGTGGCCGGGGGAGGAGTACGTCGACGTGGTCGGGGTGACCGGCTACGGCCGCGAGGACCTCGACGCCACCACCGCGGAGGAGACCTTCGCCGACTGGTACGACGAGGTCCGCGCCCTCACCACCAAGCCCGCCCTGCTGGCCGAGGTCGGGGCGAGCGGGCCCGGCAAGCACGCCTGGATCCGCTCCCTCGAGCCGTTCCTCGACGACCACCCGGACATCGCCGGTCTCGTGTGGTTCAACACCTCGCCGGAGACCACCGGTGCCACCGGCGACTACCGGATCGACGACGACCCGGGCGACACCGAGGTCTTCCGCGACCTGATGAAGGACCTCGACCCCGCGTGCCTGACCCCCACCCCCGACAGGAGCCCCTCATGAAGATCAGCGTCATCGGCACCGGCTACCTCGGCGCCACCCACGCGGCCTGCATGGCCGAGCTCGGCTTCGACGTCGTGGGCGTCGACGTCGACGAGGCGAAGATCCAGCAGCTGCAGCGCGGGGAGGTCCCCTTCTTCGAGCCCGGGCTCGAGCCGCTGCTGCGCAAGCACGTGGAGAACGGCAACCTCGCCTTCACCACCCACCTGCACGAGGCCGCCGCCTGGGCCGACGTGCACTTCGTGTGCGTCGGGACGCCCCAGCGCCCGGGCGGCCTCTCGGCCGACACCGGCTACGTCGAGGCGGCCGTCGACGGGCTCGCGCCGCACCTGCGCCCCGGGGCGGTCGTGGTCGGCAAGTCGACGGTGCCCGTCGGCACGGCGGCGCGGCTGCGCGAGCGGATGCGGGCGCAGCTGCCTCCCGGCACGCACGCCGAGCTGGTCTGGAACCCGGAGTTCCTGCGCGAGGGCAAGGCGGTCAACGACACCCTCGCCCCCGACCGGATCGTCGTCGGGTGCGAGTCCGAGGTGGGGCTGGCGACCCTCCGGGAGGTGTACGCCGCCGCGCTGGAGCGCGGCACCCCCTTCTTGCGCACCAACCTCGAGACCGCCGAGCTGGTCAAGGTGGCCGCCAACTCCTTCCTGGCCACCAAGATCAGCTTCATCAACGCCATGGCCGAGGTCTGCGAGGCGGTCGGCGGCGACGTCGTCGAGCTGGCGGCCGCGATCGGCCACGACGAGCGCATCGGCCACCGCTTCCTCGGGGCGGGTCTCGGCTTCGGCGGCGGCTGCCTGCCCAAGGACATCCGCGCCTTCCAGGCGCGCTGCGTCGAGCTCGGGCTGAGCCGCTCGGTGTCGTTCCTCGCCGAGGTCGACGAGGTCAACCTGCGCCGCCGCGACCGCACGGTCGCGCTCGCCCACGAGCTGCTGGGTGGCCGGGTCAAGGACCGTCGCATCGCGGTGCTGGGCGCGGCGTTCAAGCCCGACAGCGACGACGTGCGCGACAGTCCCGCGCTCGACGTCGCCGACCAGCTCTACGTGCGCGGCGGTGACGTCGTGGTCTTCGACCCCCAGGCCACGGAGACGGCTCGGCGCCGCTCGCCCGACCTGGTCTACGCGGAGTCGCTGGGGGAGGCCTACGCGGGTGCCGACCTGGTCCTCGTGCTCACCGAGTGGCCGGAGTTCACCCTGATGGACCCCGCCGTGGTCGGGGCGCGGGTGCGTCGTCGCAAGATCATCGACGGACGCAACGTCCTCGACCTGGACGCCTGGCGGGGGAGCGGATGGGACCTGCGCGCGCTCGGACGCGCCGCCTGAGGCGGTCGCCCGGTCAGGTCGGCTCCTCGGGGAGCCACCCGTCGTCGGGCAGCCCGCGGCTCTTGTACCGCTCCAGGACCGGCAGGAAGTCGGCCATCGTGCCCTCGCCCGGGCCGGCCGGGCGGGGGTCGCCGGCGAGCAGGCGGGCGAGGTCGGCCAGGCACATCTCCCAGCCCGCGGCGTTGCGCGAGGCCTCGCCGGGCTGCGCCAGCACGTTGAGCAGCTCGAGCCGGCAGCCCCCGTCGACCTCGTCGAGGCTGAAGTGGAGCTCGTTGCCGTCCCACGCGAAGCCGAGGCGGTGGGGCGGGTCCCAGGTGAGCACCGGCGTGGTCCTCGTCTCCGGTGCGTAGGGGTCGCCCGACATCGTGATGGTGCGGGCCGTCGCGTCGATGCTGACCTCGGGGGAGGGGAACCAGTGGCGCAGGTCGTCCGACTCCGTGATCGCCTGCCACACCCGCTCCCGCGGGACGGCGTAGACGCGGGAGAAGCGGACGGCCGGGCGGCCGTCGACCTCGAGGTAGCTGCCGTCGTCGAGGGTCTGCATCAGTCGTCTCCCGGTGTCTGCTCGAGGTGCTCCCCGAGGCGGTCGAGGTGGTGGCTCCACAGCCGGCGGTAGGTCGCCAACCACTGGTCGAGCTCGGAGATCGGGCCCGGCTCGACGGCGTAGATGCGCTGCTGGCCCTGCTGCCGGACGCGCACCAGCCCGGCGTCGCGCAGCACGCGCAGGTGCTTGGAGGTCTGCGGCTGGCTCAGCGACAGCCGCGCCACCAGCTCGCCCACCGAGAGCTCCTCGGCAGCGAGCAGGTCGAGCACGTCGCGTCGGTGCGGGTCGGCCAGGGCCGACCAGACGGTCTGCGTCATGTCGGCAGGATCTCTCGCCGCGTATATGCCTGTCAAGGCATATACGCTGGCCGTCGCGGAAAAGGCCTGGCGGCGCGGCGCCCGCCGGACGAGGGTGGCGGCATGACGGCCTACATCAGCCACACCAGCATCGACTGTGCCGACGCCCACGCCCTCTCGGAGTGGTGGAAGGTGGTGCTCGGCTACGTCGACCGTCCCGACGACCCCAACGAGCCGGGTCACGAGGAGTGCTGGATCCAGCGGCCCGACGGGGGACACCCGCTGCTCTTCCTCGAGGTGCCCGAGGCCAAGCAGCACGGCAAGCAGGTCAAGAACCGGATCCACCTCGACCTGCGCCCGAGCGCGGAGACCCGCGACACCGAGCTGCAGCGGCTGCTCGACCACGGCGCCCGGCGGCTGGAGGACCTGCGCCGGCCCGACGGCGGGGGCTGGGTGGTCCTGGCGGACCCCGAGGGCAACGAGTTCTGCCTCCTCCGAGGCGAGGCCGACGCCGGACCCCAAGCGGTCGCGAGCGGTTCGTAGACTGGATCCTCACCCCCTTCCCGCTCGGGCAGGGGGCCTGCACGCGTGCCTGGGAGTGACCCCCGTTGAGCCTTGCCGGACTGGCTGACCTCGTCCTGCGCGACCCCGTCCTCGCCGGGGCCGTCGACGACGCCAAGCAGGGCGTCGCGACGCTCGACCTGACCGGGCCGGCGGCGCTGCGGCCCTTCGTCGTGCGCGGACTGGTCGACGCCGGCCGCACCGTGCTGGTGGTGGCCGCCACCGTGCGCGAGGCCGAGGACCTCGTGGAGGAGCTCGGCGACCTGCTCCCGCCCGACGAGGTGGTGCTCTACCCCGCGTGGGAGACGCTGCCGCACGAGCGGCTCAGCCCCCGCAGCGACACCGTCGGGCTGCGGCTCGCCGTGCTGCGTCGCCTCCGGCAGCCCGACACCGCGGGTCTCGGCCCGGTGCGCGTCATCGTCGCGCCGGTCCGCTCGGTGCTGCAGCCCCAGGTCGCCGGCCTGGCCGACCTCGAGCCGGTGGAGCTGCGCGCCGGCGACGAGGTCGAGCTCGACGACCTGGTGCGCCGGCTGGCCGGCGCGGCCTACGCCCGCGTCGACCTGGTCGAGAAGCGCGGCGAGTACGCCGTGCGCGGCGGGATCGTCGACGTCTTCCCGCCCACCGAGGAGCACCCGCTGCGCGTGGAGCTCTTCGGTGACGAGGTCGACGAGATCCGCAGCTTCGCGGTCGCCGACCAGCGCACCCTGGAGCCGGTCGAGCGGCTCTGGGCGCCGCCGTGCCGCGAGCTGCTCCTGACCGACGAGGTGCGTGGCCGAGCGCGGTCGCTCGCCGCCGAGCACCCCTCCCTCGCCGACCTCTTCGGCAAG
>JBQGFI010000319.1:0-7808 GCA_052040065.1 Marmoricola sp. | reverse complement strand
GCCACGGTGCCCTTCCGCGGGGTGCTGGAGGAGTCGTTGCCCGGCTTCGCCGACTGACGCCGACGCGAAGCGCTCACCACCACTCGGAGTCGAGCTTGCCCTCCATCGCCCGGAGGTGCTCGCGCGAGCAGGCGGCGCAGAAGACCCGGGGCCGGCCCGCCTCGACCGCCGTGGTCCACGTCAGCGGCGGGGCCTCCCCGGCCTCGCTGGCGCCGCAGAAGTCACAGGTGACCACCCGGTCAGGCTAGCCGAGGCCGCGCACCGCGGGCCCGGGGACGACGGAGCCCGGGAGGACGCGTGTCCTCCCGGGCTCCGGGTGCTGCCGGCCGGCGCTCAGGCGCGGGCCAGGGCCAGGCGGGCGCGGGCAGCCGCCCGCTCGGCCCGGCGGGCCAGGCGCTCGGCCCGGCGCTGCCACCGGGCCGCCTGCGCCGCCCGGCGCCACTCGCGGCTGTGCTCGGCCTGGGCCAGCAGCTCGTGCTGGCGCTCGCGCGCCAGGTCGTGGCTGGTGTAGCTCATGGCTCTCCTCCGATCTCGGTCTGGTCGTGGGGTCGCTCATGCGGCGACGGTGGGGCGCTGGTCCTGCTGCGCGGCGTCCTTGCGCGGGCGGCCCCGGGGCCCCTTGCGTGGGATCACCACGCCCTGCAGGTATAGCTCCCCGCCCCACACACCCCACGGCTCCTTGCGCGCGAGGGCGCCGGCGAGGCACTCCGCACGCACGGGGCAGGACTGGCACAGCGACTTCGCGTGCTCGAGGTCGGCGGGCGACTCGGCGAAGTACAGCTCGGGGTCCTGCTCGTGACAGGGCAGCTCCGCCCCGGCACGGGGGGCGGCCTCGTGGTGACGCTGCTCGACGATGGTGGCGTTCATGGCGCCTGCTCCTGATCTGGCTCGAAGTATCGGTCTGACGGGAAGGTCCCGGGATGCACGAAGGCCGCGGATCCCGGTGGGGTTCCGCGGCCTCGAGGCTGCCGATGTCGAGCGCTAGCTCAGGTGATCGGTGGAGCCGAGGACGGGAGACCCGTGGTGGACGTGGCGGCGGCGCTGCCGTCGACGAGACGACGACGCACCGGATCCGGGCACACTCCACCCATGCCGCGGTGCGCGGTGGGCACGAGGAAGCCGGACCGCATCGCGGTCCCGTAGATCGAGGACTCGAACTTCACATCGCACCTCCTTCGCTCGCAGGCCGAGAGGGTCTCCGCCTTGGTACGAACAGCACCGTAGACCCGGCTCCGAGGGGGCCGCAAACGAATTAACGAGGAAACTTCCGGGCGGCCGCGGCGGGCGCGCTCCGACGGGTCCTCACGTGAGCAGCCCGAGCAGGTCCTCGGCGTACTTGTCGAGCTTGGCCGGGCCGATGCCGGCGATGCCGTGCAGCGCCGCCCGGCTGGTGGGCCGCACCTCGGCCAGGGCCTCCAGCGTGGCGTCGGAGAAGACGACGTACGCCGGCACCTGCTCGGCCTCGGCGCGCTCCTTGCGCCACGAGCGCAGCGACGCGAAGAGCTCCTCGTCGTAGGGCACGGGACAGTCCTCGCACCAGCCGCGGTTGCGCTCGCGCGCCGAGGTGAGGGGGCGCTGGCACTGCTTGCACGCGGCGGCCTTGCGGCTGCGCTTGCGCTTGGCGGTGCCGCGCGAGGACGTCTCGGCGCGGTCGGCGGCCGAGGCGGGTCGCAGGCCGTCGAGGAAGCGCGAGGGCGAGCGGCGGGCCTGGCCGCCGGGGTTGCGGGCGAGCGACCACGACACCCAGAGGTGCTCGCGGGCGCGGGTGAGACCGACGTAGAGCAGCCGGCGCTCCTCCTCGACCGCGGTGGGCCCCTCGGCGTAGACGATCGGCATGGTGCCCTCGTGCACGCCGCAGCAGAAGACGGCGTCCCACTCCAGCCCCTTGGCGGCGTGCAGCGTGGCCAGCGTGACGCCCTCGGCGACCGGGGCGTGCTGCTCGTGGGCGCGTCGGTCGAGCTCGGCGACGAAGCCCGGCAGCGTGGCCTCCTCGGTGTCGCGCGCGAAGGCCTCGGCCTGGGACACCAGCGCCTGCAGCGACTCCCAGCGGTCGCGGGTCTGACCGCGACCGGTCGGGGCCTCGCGGGACCAGCCCATGCCGGAGAGCACACCCACCACCTGGTCGACGAGCCCGGCGGCGGACTCCTCGCCCCGGTCGGCGGCACGGACCTCGCCGCGCAGCAGCGCGATCGCCTGCTTGACCTCCTGGCGGTCGAAGAAGCGGGCGGCACCGCGCACGACGTACGGCACCCCGCGGCCGGCGAGCGCCTCCTCGAAGGCCTCGGACTGCGCGTTGATGCGGAAGAGCACCGCCATCTCGCTCAGCGGCACACCCTGGTCGCGCAGCGCCGCCACGCGCTCGGCGACGGCCTCGGCCTCGGCGACCTCGTCGGGCGCCTCGCGCCAGGTGACCTCGGGGCCGGTGGGTCGCTGCGCCTCGAGCTTGACGCTGCGGGTGCCGCCGCCCGCCAGCACGCGGTTGGCCGTGTCGACCACCTGCGGCGTCGAGCGGTAGCTGCGGAAGAGCTCGACCGTGGCGGCCGCCGGGTGGCGCCGGGTGAAGTCGAGCAGGTAGTCGGCACGCGCACCGGCGAAGGAGTAGATCGTCTGGGCGGGGTCGCCCACGACGCACAGCTCGTCGCGCCCCCCGAGCCACAGGTCGAGCAGGGCGCTCTGGATCGGGCTGAGGTCCTGGTACTCGTCGACGGTGAAGAAGCGGTACTGCGCGCGCACCTCGGCGGCGACGCGCTCGTCCTCGCTCAGCAGTGCGGCCGCGATCAGCAGCACGTCCTCCATGTCCATGCGGCCCTGGTCGCGCTTGATGTCCTCGTAGGAGGTCATCACCCGCGCGACGGTGGCGGCGTCGACGCCGCCCACCTCGCGGCCGCGCTGCGGCGCCAGCCGCGGGTAGTCGTCGGCGCGCACGTTGCTCACCTTCGCCCACTCGACCTCCGAGGCCAGGTCGCGCAGCCGGGCCTGGTCGACGTCGAGCCGCTGCCGACGGGCCGCGGCCGCGAGCAGCGGGATCTTGGAGTCGATCAGCTGCGGCGGCTCCCCGCCGTAGACCTTGGGCCAGAACCAGCGCACCTGGCGCAGCGCGGCGGAGTGGAAGGTGCGGGCCTGCACCCCCCCGGCGCCCATCGCGCGCAGCCGGCCGCGCATCTCGCCCGCCGCCCGCGTCGTGAAGGTCACCGCGAGCACGTGACGGGGGTCGTAGACGCCGGTGGCCACGCCGTAGGCGATGCGGTGGGTCACCGCCCGGGTCTTGCCGGTGCCGGCGCCCGCCAGCACCCGCACCGGCCCGCGCAGCGCGAGTGCCACCGCTCGCTGCTCGGGGTCGAGCGCGGCGAGGAGGTCGTCGGCGGTGGTGGGCTCGGTCATGGGGGGAATGCGGCTCCGGGTGCGAGGGTTGGTGGGAGAGGTCGGTGCGACCCCCGTGGGGCGCCGGACCCACAGAGCCTAGACACGAGGAGCGACAACCGATGAGCGTGACCATGTACAGCACCCCGTGGTGCGGCTACTGCCACCGCCTGCGCGGCCAGATGGACCGCGAGGGCATCGCCTACGACGTGGTCGACATCGAGCAGGATCCCTCGGCCGCCGACGTCGTGATGCGCGTCAACAACGGCAACCAGACCGTGCCGACCCTGGTCTACAGCGACGGCTCCGCGCAGACCAACCCCTCGCTGGCCCAGGTGAAGGCCAAGCTCGCCGAGCTCTGAGCGCCCGCCCGTCGCGCCCGGTGGGGGTCACCAGGTGCCGGTGAGCGGGGCGCCGTACCAGGACTCGATGAGGGAGCGCGAGATCGAGATGCCGCTCGGCAGGGCAAGCGTGCCGGCCTCGGTCTCGCGCCGCAGGTCCTCGCGGGTGAGCCAGCGGGCGTCCTCGATCTCGGCACCGTCGACGGCGATCCCCGTGTGCACGGCGCGGCCGGTGAAGCCGACCATCAGGCTCGCGGGCAGCGGCCAGGGCTGGCTGCCGAAGTAGGCGACCTCGCCCACGACGACGCCGGTCTCCTCGGCGACCTCGCGGCGCACGGCGTCCTCCATGGTCTCGCCCGGCTCGACGAAGCCGGCCAGGGTGGAGTAGCGGCCCTGCGGCCACTGCGGGTTGCGGCCCAGCAGGCAGCGCTCGCCCGGCGAGCCCGGCTCGCCGTCGGTGATGAGCATGATGACGGCGGGGTCGGAGCGGGGGAACTGGTCGCGACCGCAGTCGTCGCAGCGCAGCACGTGACCGGCCTGGCGCGGCGCGAGCGTGCCGCCGCAGCGCGGGCAGTGCTGCGTCGCGTGGTGCCACTCGGCCAGCCCGACGGCGTGCATCACCAGCGGGCCCTCCGAGAGCCCGGCGCGCTCGCCCTGCTCGGCGAGGGTCATCACCACCGTGCGCAGGGGCACCCAGTCCTCGCGCGTGCCCGGCGCCGTGTCGGGGTCGACGACGACGGCGACGTGCTCGACGCCGTCGCGCTCGCCCAGCAGCAGCCGGAGCCCGTCGGGCGCCTCCTGCGGCGAGACCCACGGCACCCGCCCGTCGACCAGCCGCAGGCGGGCGCCGCTGAGCACCAGCACCCGCGTGGCCGGGTCGGACCAGGTGCGCGTGAGCCACCCGTCGTCCTTGCGCAGCTCGCCGTGGCGGTCGTGGGCGTGCTGCGAGAGGGCCGTGTGCGGCAAGGTGCGTCCGGGGGTGCTGTCCACGGTCCTGAGCCTAGGCTCGGCGTCGTGAGCACCCACATCGGAGCCGGTCCCGGCGACGTCGCCCCCACCGTGCTGCTGCCGGGCGACCCGCTGCGCGCCCGCTGGATCGCCGAGCACCACCTGCAGGACGCCCGCTGCTACAGCGAGGTGCGCGGCATGTACGGCTACACCGGCACCTGGCAGGGCCACCCCGTCTCCGTGCAGGGCTCCGGCATGGGCCAGCCCTCGATGTCGATCTACGTGCACGAGCTGCTCACCGAGTACGCCGTGCAGACGATCGTGCGGGTCGGGTCGTGCGGTGCGCTCACGGAGCGGGTCGGGCTGCGCGACGTGGTGCTGGCCTCGGGCGCGTGCACCGACTCCTCGATGAACAGGCTGCGCTTCCACGGCCTCGACTACGCCCCCGTGGCCGACTTCGGCCTGCTGCGGGCGGCGTACGACGCCGCGCGCCGGCGCCCGGGGGTGACCACCCACGTCGGCCTGATCCACTCGGCGGACTCCTTCTACTCCCCCCGCCCCGAGCTCACCGAGACGCTCGTCGCGCACGGCGTGCTGGCCGTGGAGATGGAGGCGAGCGCGCTCTACACCCTGGCCGCGGCCCACGGACGGCGCGCGCTCGCGGTCTGCACCGTCTCCGACCACGTGGTCACCGGTGAGGAGACCACGGCGCAGGAGCGTCAGGAGACCTTCGGCGACATGGTCGAGATCGCGCTCGAGGCGGCCTTCAGCGCGGACTGAGCAGGGCCTCCAGCTCCTCGCGCCCGAGGAGCCCGTCGGGCTCGACGGTGCGACCGGAGCGCACGTAGTGGAAGGCGGCGCGCACCTGCGTGACGGGCACCCCCTGCAGCTCGGCCCACGCCACGCGGTAGAGGGCGAGCTGGACGGGGTCGGCGGTCTCCTGGCGCTGCGTCTTCCAGTCGACGACCAGCCAGCCGCCGTCGGGCTCGCGGTAGACGGCGTCGATGCGGCCGCGCACCACCTGCCCGGCGAGCACCAGGGAGAAGGGGGCCTCGGTGGCGTGGGGCGAGCGGTCGCCGAAGTCGCCCGCCTCGAAGCGGGCCGCCAGCAGGGCGAGGTCGGCGTCGTCGTCGATGCCGGCGTCGGCACGCCCGGCGAGCTCGTCGGGGTCGAGCAGCGACTGCTGGCCGAATCGTGCCTCGACCCACGCGTGGAAGCGGGTGCCGAAGCGCGCGGCCGGCGCCGGGGGGCGCGGCATCGGGCGGGCGAGGTCGCGGGCGAAGCCCGCCGGGTCGTCGCGGAGCCGGGCGACCGCGGTGGCCGACAGGCTCGGCGGCAGCGCCACGGCCACCACGTCGGCCCGCTCGGCGCGGGCCTCGGCGAGCAGCCGGTCGATCTCGGCGTCCCACTGCGCCACCGTCGCGGCCTGCACCACGTCGAGCCGCTCGTCGGTCTCGGGCGAGACCGGCTGGGCGGCCTGGACGACGGCGGCGGCCAGCCGGCGCAGCTCGGCCTCCCGTCCGGGACCCGGCGCCGGCCACGGCGACGTGCGGTCGACGCGGTCGTAGGGGTTGGCGGCGGTGCCGCGCTCCGGCTTGTCGTGCCACTCGACCTGCTCGCCCCAGCCCTCCAGCTGCTCGCGCAGGGTGCGCTGGTAGTCCGAGGGGCCGTACGGCGTGGCGCGGGTGGCCCAGACGTGGGAGGTGACGGAGAGCCGGTGCGCGGCCCGCGTGAGCGCGACGTAGCCGAGCCGCAGCTCCTCCTCGGCGCCGTGCGCGCGCGTGGCGGCGCGGTAGGCGTCGACCGCCTGCTTGTCGTGGCCGCGCAGCTGCGGCTGGTCGCGCGCGTCACCGCGCAGCGGCGCCGGGAGCACCGCCGGCGAGGAGATCCACAGCGCGCGGGAGCGGTTGGAGGGGAAGCGGGTCTCGCACACGCCGACCAGGAAGACGCTGTGCCACTCCAGGCCCTTGGAGCGGTGGACCGTGAGCAGCTTGACCGAGTCGGCGAGGGTGGGCGTCGCGAGGTCGAGGCCGTTGCCGGCGTCGTCCTCGGCGGTGAGGTAGGCCAGCAGCGCCGCCAGCGTGACGTCGCCGTCGAGCGACTGGAAGTCGCCCACCGCCTTGAGGAAGAGGTCGAGGTTGTCGCGCCGCGCGACGGCCGCGTCGCTGACCGCGGAGGCCAGCTCGACGTCGACCCCGGTGACGTCGACGATGCGTCGCACCACGTCGAGCAGCGGCTCCCCCACCGAGGCGCGCAGGCTGCGCAGCTCGGCCGCCAGCAGGGCGAAGCGCTGCCGCGCCTGCGGTGAGTACGGCGCGTCCCCGGGGTCGGCGAGCGCGTCGGTGAGGGCGGCGGTCTCGGCGGGGTCGACGCCGTCGGCGATCGCGCTGAGCTCCTCGGTGACGCCGACCTCGTCACCCCGGCGGCCGCGGCGCCCCGCGATCGTCTCGGCGCGCTCGGCGAGCAGCCGCAGGTCGCGCGGCCCGACGGCCCAGCGCGGGCCGGTGAGCAGCGTGACCAGCGCCGAGCTCGCGGTGACGTCGTGGAGCAGCGTCAGCGTGGCCACCACCTCGGCCACCTCCGGGAGGCGCAGCAGGCCGGAGAGGCCGACGATCTCGACGGGGACGCCGGCGGCGGTGAGGGTGTCGAAGACCGCCTCGGCCGTGGCGTTGTCGCGGGTGAGCACGCCGATGTCGGACCACGCCGCGGGCCCCTCGGCGTCGGCGTGGGTCCGCTGGACCTCCTCGGCCAGCCACGCGAGCTCCTCGTCGAGGGTCTCGAAGACCCGGGTCGTGACGGTGCCGTCGACGTCGCGGGCGGCGTCGAGCGGCGCGACGCTGGGGGTGGCGGCGTACAGCGGCTCGGCGAGGTGGTTGGCGACCTCGAGGATGCGGCGGTCGGAGCGGCGGTTGACCGTGAGCGGAAGCACCGGCACCTCCCCCGAGACGGCCGGGAAGGTCTCGCCGAAGGTGAGGATGTTGGAGACCGAGGCGCCGCGCCAGCCGTAGATCGCCTGGTTGGGGTCGCCGACGGCGGTCACGGGGTGGCCCAGCCCGCGGCCCCGCGCCCGGCCGGAGGAGAGACCGGCGAGCCACACTGCCTGGGCCCCCGAGGTGTCCAGGGACTCGTCGAGCCGCCCCACCCCGGGGGTGGCGCGCG
>JBQGFI010000318.1:0-6877 GCA_052040065.1 Marmoricola sp. | reverse complement strand
GCCACCGAGATGCGCAAGATCGTCGACGACGAGTGCCGCGCCCGCGGGCTGGAGGTGCCGCGGCTCTCCATCGAGCCCGGACGCGCGATCGTCGGCCCGGCCGTCTGCACGGTCTACGAGGTCGGCACCGTCAAGGCGGTCGAGCTCGACGGCGGCGCCGTGCGCACCTACGTCTCGGTCGACGGCGGCATGAGCGACAACATCCGCACCGCGCTGTACGACGCCGACTACTCCTGCACCCTGGCCAACCGCGTGTCCAGCGCGCCGCCGCTGCTCTCGCGGCTGGTCGGCAAGCACTGCGAGGCCGGCGACATCGTGGTCAAGGACGAGTTCCTCCCCGGCGACGTGGCCCCGGGCGACCTGGTCGCGGTGCCCGGCACCGGGGCCTACTGCCGCTCCATGGCCAGCAACTACAACCACGTGCCGCGGCCCGCCGTCGTCGCGGTGCGCGACGGCGAGGCGCGCGTCGTGGTGCGCCGGGAGACCGTGTCGGACCTGCTGGCCCTCGACGTCGGGCCCGACGCCTGAGGCGCCGAGCACCGGACAAGTCCGGTGCGTGGGATCCGGGGGTGCGAGACTGACCCGCGATGGCTGAGAACGTGAACGAGAACAACGCGGTGCGGGTGGCGCTGCTGGGCTGCGGCGTCGTCGGGTCGCAGGTCGCCCGGCTGCTGCTGGAGCAGGCCGACGACCTGGCGGCTCGGGTCGGCGCGCCCGTGGAGCTGGTGGGGGTCGCCGTACGCCGCCTGGGGCTGCAGCGCGACGTCGACCTGCCCGAGTCGCTGCTGACCACCGACGCCGAGGCCCTGGTCAGCCGGGACGACGTCGACGTGGTGATCGAGCTGATCGGCGGCATCGAGCCGGCCCGCTCGCTGATCCTCAGCGCACTGGAGCACGGCGCGAGCGTGGTCTCGGCCAACAAGGCGCTGCTGGCCGAGGACGGCAGCACGCTCTTCGCCGCGGCCGAGCAGGCCGGGCGCGACCTCTACTACGAGGCCTCCGTCGCCGGCGCCATCCCGATCCTGCGGCCGCTGCGGGAGTCGCTCGCCGGCGACCAGGTCACGCGGGTGCTGGGCATCGTCAACGGCACCACCAACTACATCCTCGACGCGATGGACTCCTCCGGCGCCGGCTTCCACGACGCCCTGGGGCAGGCTCAGGCGCTGGGCTACGCCGAGGCCGACCCGACGGCCGACGTCGAGGGCTTCGACGCCGCCGCCAAGGCCGCGATCCTGGCCAGCCTCGCCTTCCACACCCGGGTGACGGCGGCCGACGTGCACCGCGAGGGCATCGCCGAGGTGACCGCCGCCGACGTGGCGTCCGCCGCCGAGATGGGCTGCGTGGTCAAGCTGCTCGCCATCTGCGCGCTGGAGGAGGGGCCCGACGGTCCCGCGGTCTCCGCGCGCGTCCACCCCGCGATGATCCCGCGCAGCCACCCGCTCGCGAGCGTGCGCGAGGCCTTCAACGCCGTCTTCGTCGAGAGCGAGGCGGCCGGACAGCTGATGTTCTACGGCCCGGGGGCGGGCGGCTCCCCGACGGCCAGCGCCGTGATGGGCGACCTCGTCACCGTGGCCCGCAACCGGCGCGAGGACGTCCGCGGCGCGGGCGAGTCGGCGTACGCCGACCTCCCGGTGCTCGGCATGGGGCAGACCGAGACCCGCTACCACGTGCAGCTCGACGTCGACGACAAGGCGGGCGTGCTGGCCGCTGTGGCGCAGGCCTTCGCCGAGCACGACGTCTCCATCCAGACCGTGCGCCAGGAGGGCCGGGGCGACGACGCCCAGCTCGTGGTGGTCAGCCACCGCGCCACCGACGCCGACCTCGCGGCGACCGTCGAGACGCTGCGGGGGATGCCGCACGTGCGCGACGTCTCCTCGGTGATGCGCGTGGAGGGCGAGTCGGAATGACCGGAGCGACCGGGACGACCGGAGTGACCGGCGGCACCACCACGCGGCAGTGGCGTGGCGTGCTCGAGGAGTACCGCCACCGCCTCGACATCCCCGCCGACACCCCCACCATCACGCTCCGCGAGGGCGGCACGCCGCTCGTCGACTCGCCGTGGCTCTCCGAGGTCACCGGGGCCGAGGTCTGGCTCAAGGTCGAGGGCGACAACCCCACCGGCTCCTTCAAGGACCGCGGCATGACCGTGGCGCTCTCCGTCGCCGTCGGCGAGGGAGCGCAGGCGGTGGTCTGCGCCTCGACCGGCAACACCTCGGCCTCCATGGCGGCGTACGCCGCCCGCGCGGGGGTCAAGCCGCTGGTGCTGGTGCCGCAGGGCAAGATCGCGGCCGGCAAGCTCGCCCAGGCGATCGTGCACGGCGCGCAGGTGATCATGGTGCGCGGCAACTTCGACGACTGCCTGCGGCTCTCGCGCGGGCTCGCCGACCACTACCCGGTCTCCCTGGTCAACTCGGTCAACCCGATGCGGCTGCAGGGGCAGAAGACCGCGTCCTTCGAGATCGTCGACGCGCTCGGCGACGCCCCGGACGTGCACGTGCTCCCGACGGGCAACGCCGGCAACATCTCGGCGTACTGGCTGGGCTACCGGGAGGCGCACGAGGCGGGGGAGTCGACCCGTCGTCCGGTCATGCGCGGCTGGCAGGCCGCCGGCGCCGCCCCGCTGGTGCACGGCGCCCCGGTCAGCGACCCCGAGACGGTGGCCTCGGCCATCCGCATCGGCAACCCCGCGTCGTGGTCGCTGGCGATGGCCGCGGCCGAGGAGTCGGGCGGGAGCTTCCGCGCGGTCGACGACGACCAGATCCTGCAGGCCCAGCGCCTGCTCGCCTCGCGCGACGGTGTCTTCGTCGAGCCGGCCTCCGCCGCCGGCGTGGCCGGACTGCTGCTCGAGGCCTCCGAAGGCGTGCGCCACGACGGCCGTCGGATGGTGGTGACGGTGACCGGTCACGGGCTCAAGGACGTCGACACCGCGCTGTCGACCTTCACCGACCTCGTCGACACCGTGTGTGACGCCGACGTCGACGCGGCGGCCGAGGCCGCCGGCCTGCGCTGAGGCCCGGCGCGTGAGCGAACCCGTGACCCCGGCAGGGTCGCGCGACGGCACCGCCTGGACCCAGGGACCCGTGAGCGTCGAGGTGCCCGCGACCAGCGCCAACCTCGGACCCGGCTACGACTGCCTCGGACTGGCGCTGGAGCTCACCGACACGCTGGTCGGCGAGGTCACCGAGGCCGGGCTCGTGGTGGAGGTGGAGGGCGAGGGCGCAGGTGACGTCGCCCTCGACGAGAGCCACCTGGTCGTCCGGGCGATGCGCACCTACTTCGACGAGGTCGGGGCGCACCCGCCCGGCCTGCGGCTGCACTGCACCAACCGGATCCCGCACAGCCGTGGACTCGGCAGCTCCTCGGCGGCGATCGTCGGCGGGCTGGTGCTCGCACGGGCGCTCCTGGCCGCCGACGTGCGCTCGGCCGGACCGGACCTGCTCGCCCTCGCCAACGCCCTCGAGGGGCATCCCGACAACGTCGCCCCGGCGCTCTTCGGCGGCCTCGCCATCTGCGGGCAGCGGGGCGAGGAGGTGTGGTCGACGGTGCACGAGGTGACCGGGCGGGTGGTCGTGGTGGTGCCGCCGCACGGCGTCCGCACCGACCTGGCGCGCGGGCTGCTGCCCGACTCGGTCCCGCACGCGGTCGCCGCGCAGAACTCCGGTCGCGCCGCGCTCCTCGGCGCCCACCTCGTCGGCAGCGCGGGGCGCTTCTCCTCGCGGGTGCTGCTGCTCGCGACGCAGGACTTCCTGCACCAGGAGTACCGCCGGCCGGCGATGCCGGAGTCGCTCGACCTGGTGGCCGCCCTGCGTGCCCGGGGCGTGCCCGCGGTCGTCTCCGGCGCGGGACCCACGGTGCTGGCCTTCGTGTGCGACGACGAGAAGCGGGTCTGGTACTCCGAGGCGGAGCAGGTCGAGCTGGTCCGGGAGGCGGCGCCGGAGGGCTGGCTCACGCTGGAGCAGGTCGCCGGAGGAGCGGGCGCACGCGGGCTAGCGTGACGCCCGCGACACGTCCGGTGCGGCCTCAGCGCCGCCCGATGCCACGTGACGTCGCACCGTCCATCGCTCGCCGCAGGTCCCGGGTGCTCCTCGCTCCCGCTGCTGGTGCCGTCGAGGGTCGGTGCACCGGACCCGATCCATCCTGCAACGGCCGCAGGCGTCTGCCGCGGCCCCGTCCGGGGGAGGACCCCGCATGACCGACACCGCCGACACGACCGGCACCACCGACGCTCCCGCGGCCACCGGCCGACGCAAGGCGGGGCTGGAGGGGATGCTGCTCCCCGAGCTCAAGCAGATCGCCTCCGGTCTGGGCCTGAAGGTCTCGGGCATGCGCAAGGGCCAGGTGGTCGAGGCCATCAAGGCCCACCAGGCGGGCGGCCGCACGGGCGGCGACGCGTCGCGTGACCGTGCCGCTGCGGCGGACGCACCCCCCGTCGAGCGGCAGGAGCGCCCGGAGCGCCAGGAGCGCCAGCCGGCCGCGGCGTCGGAGCAGCCCGCGCAGGCCGACCGGGGTCAGCAGCCCGAGCAGGGCGGCGAGCGCCGCCAGGACCAGCAGGACTCCCAGGGCGCCCGGGAGAAGCAGGACGCCCAGGAGAAGCAGGGGGGCCGGGACAAGCAGGCCGGCCGGGACAAGCAGTCCGGCCAGGAGCGGCAGGGCAAGAAGGCCGAGGCCCAGCAGGACCGCCAGCAGGACCGCCAGCAGGACCGCCAGCAGGACCGCCAGCAGGACCGGCAGAACGACCGCCAGCAGGACCGGCAGAACGAGCGGCAGAACGAGCGGCCGCAGGAGCGCCAGCAGGAGCGCCAGCAGAACGAGCGCCAGAACGAGCGCCAGCAGAACGAGCGCCAGAACGAGCGCCAGAACGAGCGCCAGAACGACCGGCAGAACGAGCGGCAGCAGGACCGGCAGAACGACGACGACGACGAGCAGGGCGGCAGCCGTCGCAACCGCCGTCGCCGGGGGCGCGACCGCCAGGGCAACCCGCCGCAGCAGTCGGGCCAGGGGGGCAGCCAGGGCAACCCGGGCGGTCACCGTCGCGAGCCCGACCTGCAGATCCTCGAGGACGACGTGCTGGCGCCCTGCGCCGGCATCCTCGACCTGATGGACAACTACGCCTTCGTCCGCACCAGCGGCTACCTGCCCGGGTCCGAGGACGTCTACGTCTCGATGTCGATGGTCCGCAAGCACGGCCTGCGCCGCGGCGACGCCGTGGCCGGGCAGGTGCGTCAGCCGCGCGAGGGTGAGCGTCGCGAGAAGTTCAACCCGCTGGTGCGCATCGACAGCGTCAACGGCGGCGACCCGGACGTCGCGGTCCACCGCGTCGACTTCGCCAAGCTGACGCCGCTGCACCCCTCCGAGCGGCTCCGGCTGGAGACGGCTCCCGGCGAGCTGGTCGGCCGGGTGGTCGACCTCGTGGCGCCCGTGGGCAAGGGGCAGCGCGGGCTGGTCGTGGCCCCGCCGCGGTCGGGCCGGACCGCCGTGCTCCAGGCGATGGCGCACGCGGTGACCACGAACCACCCCGAGTGCCACCTGATGATGGTGCTCGTCGACGAGCGGCCCGAGGAGGTCACCGACTTCGAGCGCTCGGTCAAGGGCGAGGTGATCAGCTCGACCTTCGACCGGCCGCCGTCCGACCACACGCTGGTGGCCGAGCTGGCGCTCGAGCGCGCCAAGCGGCTGGTCGAGCTGGGACACGACGTGGTGCTGCTCGTGGACGGTCTGACCCGGCTGGGCCGGGCCTACAACCTCTCCGCGACCGGCAACGGGCGCACGCTCCCGGGCGGGGTCGACATCGCCTCGCTCTACCCGCCCAAGAAGTTCTTCGGCGCGGCCCGCAACGTCGAGAACGGCGGCTCGCTGACCATCATCGCGACGGCGCTGGTCGAGACGGGCTCGAGCATCGACGAGGTGCTCTTCGAGGAGCTGCGCGACAGCGGCAACCTCGAGCTGCGCCTGCGCAGCGACCTCGCCGAGAAGCAGCTCTCCCCGGCGGTCGACGCGGTCAGGTCGGGGACCCGCCACGCCGAGCAGCTGCTCGGGGAGGAGGAGCTGGCGATCCTGGCCGACCTGCGCCGGTCGCTGGCCGCGGCCGCCGACGACGCGGCCGCCCTGGAGACCCTGCTGGAGCGGCTGCGTGGCACCTCCACCAACCTGGAGCTGCTGCGGCAGGTGCAGCGGGACCACCGTCTCTGAGCCCGTGCCGGGCCCACGAGGGTCCCCACCGGGTCCGACCCGTGAGACGCGCCCGCGGCCGATGACGGCACCTCGCGTCCGACGGGGGAGGATGGCGGGCCGGTGCAACGTCCGATATGCCCACGCGGACGGCACTGGTGTAGATATGCTGTCCTGCGGAACACACGACGAGAAAGCACGGGTGACATGGCGCGCATCGTGATCGCGGACGACGACGCGGACATCCGCGAGCTGGTCGTCTTCAAGCTCCGGCACGGCGGGCACGACGTCGTGCCGGTCGGCGACGGGGCGGCGGCCGTGGAGGCCTGCACCGCCGAGAAGCCCGACCTGGTGATCCTCGACGTGATGATGCCGGGCATGAGCGGTCTCGACGCTGCGCGGGCCCTGCGCCAGGACGCCGCGATGGAGGGTCTGCCGATCATCATGCTGACCGCCCGTGCCCAGGAGAGCGACATCGAGCAGGGGTTCGAGGCCGGCGCCGACGACTACATCGTCAAGCCCTTCAGCCCTCGCGAGCTCGCCTCGCGCGTCTCCGCCGTGCTCGCCCGCCGCTGAGCCAGCTGCCCGTCCCCCGGAACAGATCCCGCTGACGGGGCGTTGAGCCCTCGTCGAGGTCCGCCGCCCACGATTCGCCCGCAGGCGCTGCGGGTGGCAGACTTCTCCGCCGGCGCCGGTTCACGCCCGACGG
>JBQGFI010000317.1:0-11370 GCA_052040065.1 Marmoricola sp. | reverse complement strand
GGTGGCCAGGTCATCTCCGAGGACGTCGGTCTCAAGCTGGAGTCCGCCGGTCTCGAGCTGCTCGGCCAGGCCCGCAAGGTCGTCATCACCAAGGACGAGACCACGGTCGTCGAGGGTGCCGGTGACGCCGACCAGATCGCCGGTCGCGTCAACCAGATCCGTGCCGAGATCGAGAAGTCGGACTCCGACTACGACCGCGAGAAGCTCCAGGAGCGCCTGGCCAAGCTCGCCGGCGGCGTCGCCGTCATCAAGGTCGGCGCGGCCACCGAGGTCGAGCTCAAGGAGCGCAAGCACCGCATCGAGGACGCCGTCCGCAACGCGAAGGCCGCCGTCGAGGAGGGCATCGTCGCCGGTGGTGGCGTCGCGCTGCTGCAGGCCGCCGCGAAGGCCTTCGAGAAGCTCGACGTCGACGGTGACGAGGCCACGGGCGTCAACATCGTCCGCGTGGCCAGCTCGGCCCCGCTCAAGCAGATCGCGATCAACGCCGGTCTCGAGGGTGGCGTCGTGGCGGAGAAGGTCGCCGGGCTCACCCCGGGCCACGGCCTCAACGCCGCGACCGGCGAGTACGTCGACCTGGTCGCCGAGGGCATCATCGACCCGGCCAAGGTGACCCGCTCGGCGCTGCAGAACGCCGCGTCGATCGCCGCGCTGTTCCTCACCACCGAGGCCGTCGTGGCCGACAAGCCGGAGAAGTCCGCCCCCGCGGGCGACCCGACCGGCGGCATGGGCGGCATGGACTTCTGACGCCGTCACGGAATCAGGTCGTCACGAGACCTGGGTCCGCCGCAGGACCAGCACCACGCAGGGCCCCGATCCGGTACGCCGGGTGGGGCCCCTGCGCCGTCCCCCGGGGGCGCGGGGCGCGGGGTGCGTACGCCGCTGACTAGGCTCGACGGGTGCCCCGAGAGACGACCCGAACGGCCCGCGAGCTCACCGTCAGCGACAGCGTCGTGGTCGCCGTCGACCCGCGCACGGCCTGGGAGCAGGTGGCCGACCCGACCCAGATGCCGCGGTGGAGCCCGGAGAACACCGGCGCCCGCGTCGCGGGCGGACGCCCGCTGCAGGAGGGCGAGACCTTCGTCGGCACCAACCGCCGCGGCCGGGTGCGCTGGACCACCGAGTGCGTCGTACGACGCTCGGTGCCCGGCGAGCGCTTCGGCTTCGACGTGCGCGGCTGGGGACTGGGCCGGCCGCGCGGCCGCTTCCCGGTCGCGCGCTGGGAGTACGCCTTCGAGCCGGTGGAGGGCGGCACCCGGGTGACCGAGACGTGGAGCGACGGCCGCCGGGCCTGGCCCGACTGGCTGGCCAACGCCTTCGACCGGGCCGCCGCGGGACGCCCCTTCGCCGACTTCCAGCGGCGCAACATCCGCCGCACGCTCGACCGGCTCAAGGTCGAGCTCGAAGCGGCCCGGTGAGCACCCGCGAGGAGCGTCGCGGGCTCGGCTGGGCCTGGGTCGTGGTGGTGCTCTTCGCGGCCTCGGGTGCCGTGCACCTGCTCCGGCCGGGGGTCTTCGACGCGCAGGTGCCCGACTTCCTGCCCGCGCGCACGGCGGTCGTGGTCGTCTCGGGGGTGGCCGAGCTCGTCCTGGCCGCGGGCATGGTGTGGCCGCGCACCCGCCGACGCGCCGCGGCGGGCGCGGCCGTGCTCCTGGTCCTCGTCTTCCCGGGCAACCTCTGGCAGGCGTGGGAGGCCTGGCGCGACTGGCAGGCCGGTGACGCCACCGGCGGCTACCTCGCGGGCACCCTGCTGCGGCTCCCGCTGCAGGTCCCGCTGGTGCTCTGGTGCTGGCGGGCCGGCCGCCCGCTCAGCGAGCGCGAGACCGGGTACGCCGCCGCGCCACCACCCCGCTGAGCAGCACCACCGTGCCGGCGACGCTGACGAGCAGCAGCGCGGCGGTCGGACCGGCCGACTCGACCAGCCCGCCCGCGGCCGCCGCCCCGGCGGCGACACCGACGACGTTGGCGGTCGACAGCGCGGTCATCGTGGTGGTCGCCCACTCGGGCGGGGCGAGCCGCTCGGCCAGGGCGTAGCTGCTGATCAGGGTGGGCGCGAGCGCGGCGCCCAGCAGCAGCATCGCGCCGGCGAGGGCGACCGGGGTGGTCGCCGTGCTGACGAGGAGGCCGGCCGCCACCATCGCGGCACCGGAGACGACGATGCGCAGCTCGTGTCCGATCCGGTCCGGCAGGCGGGTCGTCAGCAGTGCGGTCACCGCGGAGCCGACGGCGCCCAGCCCGTAGACGAGCCCGGTCAGGGCGTCGTCGCCGGTGAGCGCGAGCCGGGCGGCCAGGCCGGTCTGGCTGGCACCGAAGACCGTGCCCACGAAGCCGAGGGCGACCAGCAGCACGGCCAGCGCCCCGAGCGGGAGCGGCGTGCGCGGGTGGTGGCCGGCGCGGCGGACGCGGCCGGGCAGCGACGACGGGTGCAGCCCGAAGCCGGTCTGCGCGACCAGGGCCAGGCCGAGCGCCAGCCACAGCGCGGCGGCCGGCGAGACCAGCGCGGCCAGCGTGCCGACCACCACCGGCCCGAGCACGAAGGAGACCTCGTCGAGCGCGCCCTCCAGCGCCATGGCCGAGGACACGAACGACCGCTCGTCGCGACGGCCGCGGGCCAGGACCGACCAGCGGGTGCGGGCCATCGCGCCCATCTGCGGGTTGCTGAGGCCGACGACGGCGACGAGGCTCAGCACCACGGCCAGCGGCGCCTCCGGCAGGAGCAGCACGGCGGCGAGCGCCGCTGCCTGGAGCAGGGTGGCGGTGAGGGCGACCCGGCGCTGGCCGGCGCGGTCGGCGGCGGCGCCGACCAGGAGACCACCGGCCGCGCCGCCGAGGCTGAGCGCGGCCACCGCGAGGCCGCCGGTGCCGTAGGAGCCGCTGCGCCCGGCCACCAGGAGCAGCGTGCCGAGGGGGAACATCGCGGCCGGGAGCCGGGCGGCCGCGTCGAGCGCGAGGAAGCCGGGCCCGGCGGTGCCGGCGACGGTGCGCAGCGACGGTCGGGGTGCGGTGGTGGTCGAGGTCATGCAGCGCTCCGGGGTACGGCGAGGAGGGCGCGCGCCACCCCACCACTGACGCGCCTGACCCCTGAGCGGGCTCCAGGATAGCCGGGCGCGGGGCCGGGGCTAGAAGACGTTGCGGGGGCGGAACTGGATGCTGACGCGGGGGCCGACGGCGCGGGAGGTCTTGGGCACGGCGTGCTCCCAGGTGCGCTGGCACGAGCCGCCCATCACCACCAGGTCGCCGTGGCCGAGCTCGTGGGTGACCTCCGTGTGCCCGCCACGAGGACGCAGGCACAGCCGGCGCGGCGAGCCGAGCGAGACGATCGCGACCATGGTGTCGGTGGTGCGCCCGCGCCCGAGGTTGTCGCCGTGCCAGGCCACCGAGTCGTCACCGTCGCGGTAGTAGCAGCACCCCGCCGTCACGAAGGGCTCGCCGAGCTCGCCGGCGTAGTGGGCGCTGAGCGCCTCGCGCGCCTGCGTCAGCACCGGGTGCGGCAGCGCCTCGCCGATGCCGTAGGTGTGGACCAGCCGTGGCACGTCGACCACCTGGTCGTACATCTGTCGCCGCTCCGCACGCCACGGCACCTGGTCGACGACCTCGGCGAAGACCTCGTCGGCGCCCTCGAGCCAGCCGGGCAGCACGTCGATCCACGCGCCGTGCGCGAGCGGCGTACGGCGCACGCGGCCGGCGAGCGGGCCGACCCCCACCTGCTCGGCACCGAAGAGGCTGCTCTGGAAGTCGAGGCTCATGGGGGCGAGCGTACGCCGCTTCGAACACGTGTTCTAGAGCCGTGGTGCGGGTGGGGCGGCCGCGCGCCACGCGCGACGATCCGGTGGGCGAGGCGCCAGGATGGGGTCATGAGCACGATCGGGGTGCTGCTCGCGGCGGGCCGCGGGAGCCGGATGGGTCGCCCCAAGGCGCTGGTCGCCGACTGGTTGGCGCGCGGGCTCTCGGCGCTGGAGCCGTGCGACGGGGTGCTGGTGGTGCTGGGGGCGCAGGCCGAGGCGGTCCAGCGTCGGCTCGACGGGCTGGCGGCCGACGACGTGTCCGTCGTGGTCGCCCCCGACTGGGCCGACGGCATGGGGGCCTCGCTGCGCGCGGCGCTGGCCGTGGCCGAGGAGGGCGACGCCGAGGCGCTGCTCGTCACGCTGGTCGACCTGCCCGACGTGGGACGTCCGGTGGTCGCGCGGGTGCTGGGCGAGGGGGCGGCGCGCCGCAGCCTGCGGCGGGCGGCGTACGACGGGGCGCCCGGCCACCCGGTGCTGCTGGGTCGCGACCACTGGGAGGGGGTCGCCGCGTCGGCGGTCGGTGACCAGGGGGCCCGCGACTACCTCAGGCGCCAGCGCGTCGAGCTGGTGGAGTGCGGCGACCTCGCGACGGGCCGCGACGTCGACACCCTCGCCGACCCGGCCGGCTAGCGCACCAGCCGGACGCGGATCGCGCCCTTGGCGGTGGAGGGGTCGACGACCTTGCCGCCCTGCGTGATCTCGACCCTGCCCTCGGCCACGAGCCGCCTGGCGGCCCGGCGCGCCGGCTCCATCAGCGGCCGCCAGTCGTCCTCGTCGTCACCGCCGACCTCGCGCGCCGCCTCCGACGGGCACACCGTGGCTCCCGCGCGGCGCGCCCCGAGCAGCCGCAGCAGCGACGCCGACAGCTGCTCGTCCTGCGTGGTGACGCCGCGACGCCGGCACGCCTGGGAGCAGTAGCGCACCTGGTCCCAGTCGCGCTCCCACTTCTTGCGCCACTCGATGCGCCGTCCGCACGACGCACAGGTCTTCTCCTCCGGCATGAGCCAGGAGTGCCCGAGAATCGGCCGGGTGCACCCCGTCCGCCTCCAGCCGCTGGCCCGCGCCAAGGTCGCCTCGCTCGGCGAGCCCGGCGCGGCCTGGCTCGCGGGGCTGCCGGCGCTGCTCGACGACCTCGCGGCGCGCTGGGGGCTGACGTGGGAGCGTCCGCTCCCCGGCGGCAGCGCGTCGTACGTCGTGGGCGCGCGCACCGGCGACGGCGCCCCGCGGGTGGTGAAGGTGGTGGTGCCCGGTGCGGCCCCGACGGGGGCCGCGCACGAGGCGGCGGTGCTGCGGGCCGCCGCCGGGCACGGCTACGCCCTGCTCCACGACCACGACGAGGAGCGCGGAGCGCTGCTGCTGGAGCGGCTCGGCACGTCGCTGGCGCGCGCGCCCGGCACCCCGGAGCGCACCCTCGACGCGCTCGTCGACACCCTCCGGCGGGCCTGGGTCGCGGACCTGCCCGCCCCACGCCCCGACCGCGCCAGCGAGCTGCACGAGCTCGTGGCGCGCCTCGACGACCGGCACGCCGCCTGCGACCCCGCGGTGCGCCGCCAGGTCGCGGCGTACGCCGAGCGGGTCTCCGTGCCCGGGCCCGACCCCGAGGTGCTGCTGCACGGCGACCCCCACCCCGGCAACGCGCTCGCCTGCGCGCGCAGCGGTGGCCACGTGCTGGTCGACCCCGACGGCTTCCGCGGCGACCCGGCGTACGACCTCGGCGTCGCGCTGCGCGACCGGGGGGAGCTCGTGCTCGAGGGGGGCCGGTCGGTGCTGGAGCGCTGGTGCGACCGGGTGGCGGCGCGCAGTGGCGTCGACCGCGACCGGATCTGGTGCTGGGCCTTCCTGGAGCGGGTCTCGACGGGGCTCTACGTGCTCGACTTCGGTGCCGACCGCGTGGCCCGGCCGTTCCTGCGGTCGGCCCACGCGCTGGTCGACCAACGCTGAGGCAACCAGCCCCTCGTAGCCTCCGACCCATGGAGCTCACCTCGCCCGAGGCGGTGACCGCTGCCCTCGGCAGCACCGGCTACCTCGCCGACGACGACCTGGCCACCGTGGTCTACCTCGCCCGCTCGATGCAGCGTCCGCTGCTGCTGGAGGGGGAGCCCGGCACCGGCAAGACCGCGCTGGCCGAGGCGCTCGCCGAGCTCGGCGACGTGCCGGTGGTGCGGCTGCAGTGCTACGAGGGCATCGACGCCTCGCAGGCGCTCTACGACTGGGACTTCGCCCGGCAGATCCTGCACCTGCGCACGCTCGAGGCCGCCGCGGCCAGCGGGGCGTCCTTCGACGCGAGGGCGGCCGAGGAGGAGCTCTTCGACGAGCGCTTCCTGCTGGCGCGCCCGGTGCTGCGGGCGCTGAGGGAGTCCACGCCCGAGCGGCCGGCGGTGCTCCTGGTCGACGAGGTCGACCGGGCCGACGACGAGTTCGAGGCGTTCCTGCTCGAGGTCCTCTCGAGCTGGACGGTCAGCATCCCCGAGCTCGGCACGATCTCGGCCGCCGCCCCGCCCGTCGTGGTGCTCACCTCCAACCGCACCCGCGAGCTCCACGACGCGCTCAAGCGGCGCTGCCTCTACCACTGGATCGACCACCCCGACCTCGAGCGCGAGGTCGCCATCGTCCGCGGCCGGCTCCCCGAGGTGTCCGAGACGCTCGCGCGCCAGGTCGCCGAGGTGGTGCAGCAGCTGCGCCGGGAGCCGCTGCTCAAGCCCCCGGGCGTCGCCGAGACGCTCGACTGGGCGCGGGCGCTGCACCGGCTCGGCACCGACGAGCTCGACCTGCAGACAGCCGCACGCACCCTCGGCGCGCTGGTGAAGTACCGCGAGGACACCGAGCGCGTGCGCCAGGCCCTCGACCGGATGATGTCGGCGTGAGGCGGTGACAGCAGGGATGACCACGGGGACGACCACGGGGGGGACGACCGGTGAGCGCGCCGGCGACGAGCTGCTGCTCGGCTTCGCCGAGGCGCTCCGCGCGGCGGGGGTGACGGTGACGCCCGACCGGGCGACCAGCTACCTGCAGGCCGCGGCCACCCTGGGCGCGGGGTCGCGCGACGACGTGCGCCGGGCGGGGCGCGCGACGCTGTGCAGCGGCCCCGACGACCTGGCCCGCCACGACCAGGTCTTCGAGTCGTGGTTCACCGCCCACCCCGAGACGCCGCGCCACCCGCCGCGGGCGGCGCCGCCGAGGCCGGTGCGGGCCCCGCTGCCGCTCGACGAGAGCGTCACCTCGGGGGAGGGCACCGACGACGACGGCGACCTCGTGCGGGCCGCCGCCAGCGACGTCGAGGTGCTCGCCCGCCGCGACGTCGCCAGCCTGAGCGCCTCCGAGAAGGCGCTGCTCGACGCCATGATCGGCGCCCTCCACCCACGGCTGCCCCGACGCCGCGCGACCCGACGTCAGGCCTGGCGCCGCGGCGAGGTCGACGTGCACCGGACCCTGCGGCAGACGCTGCGCCGCATGGGCGAGCCCGACCGGGTGCAGCACCGGCGCCGTCGCACGACGCAGCGCCGGCTGGTGCTCCTGGTCGACGTCTCGGGGTCGATGAAGGCCTACGCCGACGCGCTGCTGCGACTGGCGCACGCGCTGGTCGCGGCCGGCGGCAGCGGCTCGACCGGCCGGGGCAGCGTGGAGGTCTTCACCCTCGGCACCCGGCTCACCCGGGTCACCGAGTCGCTGCACACCGGCGACACCGAGCGGGCCCTGGTCCGCGCGGGGGAGCAGGTGCCCGACTGGTCCGGCGGCACCCGCCTGGGGGAGACCCTGGCGGCCTTCCTGGACCGCTGGGGCGCGCGGGGAATGGCGCGGGGCGCCGTCGTCGTTGTCTTCAGCGACGGCTGGGAGCGGGGCGACGCCACCGAGCTCGGCCGGCAGATGCAGCGGTTGCGCCGGCTCGCCCGGCGGGTGGTGTGGGTCAACCCGCACCGCGGCAAGGCGGGCTACGAGCCGGTGCAGCTCGGCATCGCCGCGGCGCTGCCGCACTGCGACGACTTCGTGGCGGGGCACTCGCTGCGGACCTTCGAGGAGCTGCTGGAGGTGATCGCCCGTGCGTGAGGTGATGAGCGAGCTGCTGGGCTGGTGGGAGGCCGGCGAGACGGTGGGGGTCGGCACCGTGGTCGCGACCTTCCGGTCCGCCCCGAGGCCGCCTGGCGCGAGCATGCTGGTCGGCCCCGACGGCGAGGCGGTCGGCTCGGTCTCCGGCGGCTGCGTCGAGGGCGCGGTCTACGAGCTCGGCCAGGAGGTCGTCGGCAGCGGCACGCCGGTGCTGCAGCGCTACGGCGTCTCCGACGACGACGCCTTCGCCGTCGGGCTCACCTGCGGCGGCATCCTCGACGTCTTCGTCGAGAAGGTCGACCAGGAGACCTTCCCCGAGCTCGGCGAGGTGGCGGCCGACGTCGCCGCGGGTCGCCCGGTCGCCGTGGCGACCGTGATCGAGCACCCCGACCCCCAGTGGGTCGGACGCCGGCTGCTGGTGCGCCCCGACTCCGTCGACGGCGCCCTGATGAGCGAGCGTGCCACCGCCGCCGTGGTCGACGACGCCCGCGGGCAGCTCGCCAGCGGCCACAGCGCCACGCTGACCTCCGGCCCCGACGGCGAGCGGCGGGGCGAGGGCATGCGGGTCTTCTGCTGGGCCTTCGCGCCGGCGCCCCGGATGCTGGTCTTCGGCGCCATCGACTTCGCGGCCGCGGTCGCCTCCGTCGGCTCCTTCCTGGGCTACCACGTGACGGTCTGCGACGCCCGCCCGGTCTTCGCCACCGCCACGCGCTTCCCCGACGCCGACGAGGTGGTGGTCTCCTGGCCGCACAAGTACCTCGCCCAGGAGGTGGAGGCCGGTCGCGTCGACGGGCGCACGGTGCTGTGCGTGCTGACCCACGACCCGAAGTTCGACGTGCCCGTGCTGGAGGTCGCGCTGCGGCTCGACGTGGCGTACGTCGGGGCGATGGGCTCGCGCCGCACCCACGACGACCGGATGGCCCGGCTGCGGGAGGCCGGCCTGACCGAGGCCGAGCTCGCCCGCCTCGCGAGCCCGATCGGCCTCGACCTCGGCGCGCGCACCCCGGAGGAGACGGCGGTCTCCATCGCCGCCGAGATCATCGCCGGCCGCTGGGGCGGCAGCGGTGACCGGCTCTCCAGCACCGACGGCCGCATCCACGCCCACGAGGCCTGACCGGCTCCCAAGGGCTCAGCGCGGCTGACGCAGGCGCGCGAGGCTCAGCAGGCCCTCGGAGACCACCGGGTGCTCGGCCCGGACCCGCTCGGCGAGGTGCTCGAGCCGGGCGGCGTTGATGCGCTCCACCAAGGCGGGATCGAGACGCTCCTCGTCCGGACGCGGCTGGTCGACCGGGATCAGCCAGTCGCGCGGGTCCACCAGGACGCGCTCCAGGTGACGGTCGAGGCAGCGGGCGAGCGCCGCGGCGTCGTCGTCGGAGAAGCCGGCCCGCCAGCCCTCGGGGGCGAAGCGTCCGGACGCCGACTGCGGCGCGCCACCACCGGCCTCGGTGACGGTCACGGTGACCGGCACGTCGTACCGCTCCCCGCCGCGGCCCACGAGCGTCAGCTCGGAGGGGTCGTCGGCGCCGAGGAGGTACTGCGCGGTGAACTGCCCCTGCGGCGCCGTGACCTCGAGGTCGGCCAGGTCGCCCGGACCGGGCACCGCGACGCCGCCCACCGCCCACGACACCACGGGCGAGACCACGCCCGGGTCGCCCGCGCCGCCGTAGCCGCGGCTGCTCACCCGGAAGGTCGTGGTGGTCTGGAGCACCCGGTTGCCCCAGGTGACGGCGTCGCCGCAGGGGGTGCGGCGGGCCTCGCCGTCGGTGAAGGCCACCACCGCCTCGTGCACCTCGTGGGTCAGCGTCACCTCGCGGGCCGCGCCGGTCGACACCTCCACCTCGGCGTAGGCGCCCTCGGGGTCGACGTCCGACACGTGCACCACCAGGCCGGTGCCGGCGGGGGCGACGTCGGTGTCGGCGCCGAGCGGCACGTGCACCTTGCCGGCGTACCAGGTGCGCACGCCGTCGCCGGGGGCGTCGCGGCGCACGTGCACCACGACCGCCTGGCGGGCGAGGTCGGTACCGGTGCTGTCGAGGCCGCGGTCCCACTGGTGCCGGCCCCGGTACTCCACGTAGACGCGGCCACGGCCCTCGGCGTCCTCTCCCGGAGGGGTGAGCACGAGCAGCGAGGTGCTGCGGGACGACAGCCCGCTGCTGCGCAGCCGCGCCCGCACCGTGGCTCCCGCCCCGGGGTAGGGCCGGGTGAGCACCGTGCCGGAGGGGAGTGCCGCCGGGTCCCACTGGTGCACGTGGGCGGGGGAGGGCGCCGGACCCAGCGAGCCGTAGGTGCCGGCGTTGGGCCAGCCGGCGGGCGCCGGGGCGCTGAAGACGGGGGAGGAGGTCCAGCGCGGCTTCGTGCTGTCGCTGTTGCGGCTGCCGAAGGACGCCGACGACATCAGGTCGTAGGGGTCGCCGTAGACGGTGCCCTCGTCCCACGGCGGCATGCCGTCCCACTCGATGCCGTTGTTGACGACGCCGTAGGAGTGCTGGAAGCCGAGCACGTGCCCGAGCTCGTGGCAGTAGAAGGTGTGGTTGCCCGTCATCACCCCCACCGTGCAGGCGGGCTTGCCCGCCAGGAAGTGGCCGGCCCCGCCGTCGAGACCGGTGCCGGGCAGCGTCAGCACGATCCAGCCGTCGAACTCGCCGGCCACCTCGCCGCCGTGGGCGGCGGCCAGCGCGGCGTACGCCTTGTCGGCCACGACGTCGCGGCCGGTCTCGTCGGCCGCCAGGGTGATGTCGACCCAGGGCATCAGCGCGCTGTCGACGAAGTCGAGGTGACCGCGCGTCACCGACTCCCAGTAGTCGAAGACGGCCAGGTCGCGCGCGTCGTGGAAGAAGGTCTCCAGGCACGCCCGGTCGGGCACGTAGCCGACCGTCGCGTCGTGCCGGGCGCGGATGATGCCGATGCGGGTGCGGCGGGCCATGCCCCAGCCATGTCACGTCGGTCGGCAGCGGTCAACGGTGACGCTGCACGTGGTCTGGACACCCGGTACGGGTGTCCTTGACGCCGGTCGCCGGGCAGGATGGCGGTGTGCCCGGCACGCGCTTCGTCGTGCACCCCGGGCCGCTGCCGCCCGGGGTGGTCTCCGCGTGCGGCTACGCCTCCGACGGGCTCGAGCCCGGGGTGCACCGCGGGCTGCCGTCGCCGTGGGTCACCTTCCTCGTCTCCGCCGACGGACCGGTCCGGGTCGACGGCACCGTCGGCGACCACGACGGGCCGGTGCTGGCCTCGCGCGCCCGCGCGCACGACGTGCTGGTGGCGGGGCTCCACGACGTCGCCGCGCGCGTCGAGCAGCCGCGACGCCAGGCGGGCGTGCAGCTCGCCCTGCACCCGCTCGCCGCGCCCGCGCTGCTCGGCTGTCGCACCGCGGACCTCGACGCGTTCTCCTAGCACGGCGCCGACGTCGTCGGCCGGCTCGCGGTCGTGCTGCACGACCGGGTGTGCTCGGCCGCGAGCCTCGACCACGCGGTGCGCGACGTGGTGAGGCTCCTGGCGCGCCGGGCCGGCACGCCACGGGTGCGCCCCGACCTCGCGCACGCCTGGA
>JBQGFI010000316.1:0-12213 GCA_052040065.1 Marmoricola sp. | reverse complement strand
GCCCTGCCACCCGACCTGCTCGCCCGCGAGGTCGAGATCCCCGACCTCGGCACGATGACCGTGGCGGCCTGGATGCCGCTGATCATCGGTCACGCGGTCGGCCACGTCGACCAGGCCTTCGACATCATGCGCGACCGCGAGTTCCTGCCCGCCGACCTCGAGCAGGGGGCCTGATGCGCGCCGCGGTCCTCACCGCCCTGGAGACCGTCGAGCTGCAGGACCGGCCCGAGCCCGAGCTGCGTCCCGGCTGGGTGGTGGTGCAGGTCGAGTCGGCGTCGCTGTGCGGCACCGACGTGCACCAGTACGACGGACGCATCGACACGCCCTTCCCGCGCGTGCCCGGGCACGACTTCGCGGGTCGTGTCGCCTCGGTCGGGGAGGGGGTCGACGAGGCGCTGGTGGGCGCCCCGGTGGCGGTCAAGCCCTCGCTGCCCTGCGGCGAGTGCGACGACTGCGGGGCCGGCAAGCTGGCCGACTGCAAGCGCAAGAAGCTGATCGGCCTGTGGTCCGACGGGTGCATGACCGAGCGCGTCGCCGTGCCGCAGGTCAACCTGGTGCCCCGCCCCGAGGGCGTCGAGGCCTGGCAGGCCTCGCTGCTCGAGCCGCTCGCCGTCGGGCTCAACACCGTCGACCGGCTGCGCATCATGCTCGGCGAGACCGTGGTGATCCTGGGTCAGGGTCCGATCGGGCTCGCCCTCACCCGGCTCTGCGCCCTCTCCGGTGCCGGGCGGCTGATCGTGACCGACGCGCGCGACGCGCCGTTCGCGGTGTCGCGGGCCTACGGCGCGACCGACTGCGTCAACGTGGCCGAGGAGGCCGACCCCAAGCAGGCCGTCCTCGACCTCACCGGCGGTGCCGGCGCCGACATCGTGATCGAGACCAGCGGCTTCCCGGCCTCCTCCGCGATGTGCCTGGACCTGGTGCGCAAGGAGGGCAAGCTGGCCCACATCGGCTGGGCCAACGACCTCCCGCCGCTGCCGGTGATCCCGATCATGGCCAAGACGCTGACCGTCTTCGGCATCGGCGGCAACGGCGGTCGCGGGCAGTACGAGCGGAGCCTGGAGCTGGTGAGCACCGGTCGCTTCGACCTCGACCCGATGGTGACCCACCGCTTCACCCTCGACGAGGTCACCGAGGCCTTCCGGGTGGCCTCCTCCAAGGCCGACGGCGCCATCAAGGTCGTGCTCACGCCCTGAGCGCCGCCGGCGGGCTCAGCCGGCGGCGCGCTTGTAGGGGTCGGGCGGGAACCAGCCGCTCGCGACGACCTGCTCGGCCCACCCCTCGAGGCGCGTGACGAGGGGGTCGAGGCGGTCGCCGAGCGCGTCGACGGCCGGGGCCACCAGGCGGTCGGTGGTCTCCTCGATCCCCTCGCGCAGCGTGCGGCCGGCGTCGCTGAGCGCCCCGTCGCGCACCAGGCCCCGCGCCTGGAGCGCCGCCATCGCCTCCGCCATCGCCTCGGGCGACCAGGCGCGCGACCCGGTGTAGGCGAGGGGCTCCCAGCCGACCCACAGCTCGGTGAGGATGTTGGCCTGGACGCCGTCGAGGTCGGCCTCCGCGACCGCGACCAGGTGGCTGTCGCCGCGCAGCTCGCGCAGCTGGCTCGCGGCCAGCCACAGCCGCGCGAGCCCGTCCTCGGGCTGGGGCCAGCCGGTGAGGCCGGCGAAGAAGGGTCGTGCCAGCGCCGGTGCGGCCGCGACGGCGCTCTCGAGGTCGCGGGCGGCGTCGTCGAGGCCCTCGGGCGTGCCCAGCACCTCGCGCAGCGCCGTCACCGCCCCCGACTGCCGGGCCGCCCGCACCTCCGCGAGTCCGCAGGTCTGGCGTCCCGCGGTGTAGAGGTCGGCGACGAGCCCGGGCTCGAAGACGCCGAAGGCGCTCGCCACGACCGCCGGCTCGGGCTCGCCGAGGGAGCTGGCCCGGCTCCAGACGTAGCCGGAGAGGAAGTCCAGCCCCAGCGCGGCGTACGCGTCGTAGGCCGGCTCGCTCCAGTAGCAGATCGTGGCCAGCGGCTCGAGCGCGTCGCGCAGCCGCCGGGCCGGGGTCGCCCAGGGAAGGGTGTGGGCCTCACCCTCGCGGGGGGAGAAGAACGCCGCCCGTGCCTCGCTGTAGTCCATCCCGGCATCATGGGGCGACGGTCGGCGCGTGCGCCATGGGCGGACGGCGATCGTGCGGGCATCGGCCACTGGGGTGCGCGGAGCGGCTGCCGGAGCCCGAGGGCGGTCGGGGAGGCTGGGCCCCATGACGGTCGAGCTGGTGGAGGTCGGCCCGCGCGACGGGCTGCAGAACGAGGCGCGCACGCTCCCGGTGGCGACCCGCGTCGAGCTGATCTCGAGGCTCGTCGACCTCGGGGTCCGACGGCTCGAGGCCGTGAGCTTCGTGTGTCCCGACCGGGTGCCCCAGATGGCGGGCGCCGAGGAGGTCATGGCCGCGGTGCCGCGGCGCGACGACGTGACCTACGTCGGACTGGTGCTCAACCGCCGCGGCGCCGAGCGGGCGGTGGAGACCGCGTGCGGCGAGCTCAACATGGTGGTGCCGGTGACCGACGAGTTCGCCCGGCGCAACCAGGGCGCGGCGACCGCCGCGCTGGTGCAGCAGGCGGCGGGCGCGGTGGAGGTCGCCCGCGGTGCCGGACGCAGGATCTCGGTGACCCTGGCGGTGGCCTTCGGGTGCCCCTTCGAGGGCGAGGTGCCGCTCGCGCGGGTGGCCGAGGTGGTCGACCGGGTCAGTGATCTCGGGATCGACGAGCTCGCCCTCGCCGACACGGTCGGGGTGGGCGTGCCGAGCCAGGTGCTCGCCCTCGGCGGGCTGGTCGACGACCGGGTGCCGCGACTGCGCTTCCACTTCCACAACACCCGCAACTCCGGCTACGCCAACGCCTGGGCCGCGACGACGCTCGGTCGCGACGTCGCCCTGGACGCCTCCGTGGGCGGCTTCGGGGGCTGCCCCTTCGCGCCCGCCGCGACCGGCAACATCGCCACCGAGGACCTCGCCTACCTGCTGCGACGCAGCGGCGTCACCGTGCGCGGACCGGCCGAGCTCGACCTCGCCGCGACCAGCGCGGTCGCGAGCTGGCTCGCCGAGCAGCTCGACAGCCCCGTGCAGGCGCTGCTCGGCAAGGCCGGCGACTTCGGTGCGGGGACGGCGGCGGCGTGAGCGCGCCCGAGGGGCTGGATCCCGACCGTCCGCTGGCGGGTCTGCGGGTGGTCGAGCTCGGCAACTTCATCGCGGCGCCCACCGCCGGTCGGCTGCTGGCCGACTTCGGCGCCGAGGTGATCAAGGTGGAGCGGCCGCGCTCGGGCGACGAGCTGCGCAACTGGCGCCTCTACGCCGGCGACACCTCGATGCTCTTCCGCACCATCAACCGCGGCAAGCGCTCCATCGAGGTCGACCTGCGCACCGACGAGGGTCGCCGGGTGGTGATCGAGCTGCTGCGCTCCGCCGACGCGCTGCTGGAGAACTTCCGCCCCGGCACCCTCGACCGGTGGGGACTCGACGCCGCCACCCTCGCCGAGGTCAACCCCGAGCTGGTGGTGGCGCGCGTCTCGGCCTTCGGCCAGACCGGGCCGCTCGCCGCGCGGCCGGGCTTCGCCGCGGTGGCCGAGGCCTTCGGTGGCATGCGCGACCTCGTGGGCGAGGCCGACCGGCCGCCGTCACGCGTCGGCGTCTCGATCGGCGACAGCATCGCGGGGCTCTACGCCGGCTTCGGCGTGGTGATGGCGCTCTACGACCGCGAGGCGCGCCGACGTGCCGGTGGCCGCGGGCTCTCGCCCGTGCAGCGCCACGTCGACGTCGCGCTGCACGAGGCGGTCTTCTCGATGATGGAGTCGCTCGTGCCCGACTACTCCGCCCACGAGGTGCTGCGCGAGCGCACCGGGGGCCGCATGGAGGGCATCGCACCCTCCAACGCCTACGTGTGCGGCGACGGCGACTCGATCGTGGTGGCCGGCAACGCCGACGGCATCTTCCCCGCGCTGATGCGCACCATCGGCCGCGAGGAGCTCGCCGAGGACCAGGACCTGCGCACCAACGCCGGGCGCTGGGCCCGGCGCGACGAGCTCGACGACGCGATCGGGGCGTGGGCGCGCACGCACGACCGCGACGAGGCGCTCCGTGCGCTCGAGGAGGCCGGGGTGCCGGCCGGCCCGATCTACACCGCGCCCGACATCCTGGACGACCCGCAGTACGCCGCCCGCGACATGCTGCAGACGCTGCCGGTCGACGTGGCCGGCGAGACGCGCGAGGTGGTCTTCCCGGGGGTGGTGCCGCTGCTGGGGGCACGCTCGCTGCCGGTGCGGCACGCGGGCCCCGACCTCGGCGCCGACACCGACGCGGTGCTGGCCGAGCTGGCCGGGCTGGCCGGGCGCGACACGACCGACGAGGAGGACGAGGGATGAGCGAGGTGCCCACGGGCGCGACCGGCGAGGCGGGAGCCACCCCGGAGGCCGACCTGGAGGTGCTGCGCCAGGTGTCCCGCCGGGTGCTGTGGCTCTCGGCGGCGATCGTCGACGCGGCCAACCGCCAGCGACCCAACAGCACCGGCATCAAGGTCGGCGGCCACCAGGCGTCGTCGGCGTCGATGGTCGACATCTGCGTGGCGCTGTGGTTCGCCGAGCTCACCGCGCTCGACCGCGTCTCGGTCAAGCCGCACGCCTCCCCGGTGCTGCACGCGGTCAACTACCTGCTGGGCGACCTCGACCCGGCGTACCTCACGACGCTGCGCGAGCAGGGCGGGCTGCAGTCCTACCCCTCGCGCACCAAGGACCCCGACACGGTCGACTTCTCGACCGGCTCCGTCGGGATCGGGGCGACCGCGGCGCTGTGGGCGGCGATGGCGCACCGCTACGTGCGCAGCCAGTTCGCGGACGCGCCGCCGGCAGGACGCTTCGTGAGCCTCCTCGGCGACGCCGAGCTCGACGAGGGGGCGATCTGGGAGGCGGTCGCCGACCCCCAGGTCGCGAGCCTCGGTGAGCTGCTGTGGGTGGTCGACCTCAACCGGCAGAGCCTCGACCGGGTCGTGCCCGACATCCAGATCCAGCGGCTGCAGGGCATGTTCGAGGCGGCCGGGTGGCAGGTGGTGACGCTGAAGTGGGGGCGCCTGATGACCGCGCTCTTCCACCGCCCCGGTGGTGCGGAGCTGCGCGCCCGCCTCGAGGCGATGCCCAACGAGGAGTACCAGCGGATGCTGCGGGTCGACTCCGCGGAGATCGCCGAGCGGATCATGGGTCCCCACGGGTCCGAGCAGCTGCAGCAGCTGCTCCGCTCGGTGTCGCCGGCGCACCTCTCCGCCGCCGTGCGCGACCTAGGCGGCCACGACCTCGGCCTGCTCATCGACACCTTCGCCGACGTCGACGACCACCGCCCGACGGTCGTCTTCGCCTACACGGTCAAGGGTCGAGGGCTGCCGACCGAGGGCCACCCCAACAACCACTCCGTGCTGCTCAACGAGGTCCAGATGACCTCCCTGGCCGACCACTGCGGCACCAGCCTGGACGACCCGTGGGTCGGCTTCGACCCGGACAGCCCGGCCGGTCGGCTCTGCGCCGAGCGCGGCGCGGCGCTGCGGCGGGCGGCGGTGGCCCCGACCGGACCGCTGCGGGTGCCGGCCGAGCTCGGCCACCCGCACCGCAAGCCGGTCTCCACCCAGGCGGTGCTGGGCCGGCTGCTGGCCGACCTGGTGCGCGACGCGCCCGAGGTGGCGGCGCGCACCGTCACCTGCAGCCCCGACGTGGCGTCGTCGACCAACCTCGGCGGCTGGATCAACAAGACCGGGGTGTGGTCGGTCACCGAGCGCCACGACTGGTTCGCCGACGACGCCGAGCGCGTGCTGCGCTGGTCGGAGTCGCAGAGCGGTCAGCACATCGAGCTCGGCATCGCCGAGGTCAACACCGTGGGCCTGCTTGGCGAGCTGGGCGCGACGTGGTCGCGCTGGGGGGAGCGGCTGATCCCCATCGGCACCTTCTACGACCCCTTCGTCGGCCGGGCCCTGGAGCCGTGGTCCTTCGGCCTCTACGCCGGCGGCCAGTCGATCCTCGTCGGCACGCCCTCGGGCGTGACGCTGGCGCCGGAGGGCGGCGCCCACCAGTCGGTCACCACCCCGAGCATCGGGCTGGAGCAGCCGGGGGTCGTGGCCTGGGAGCCGGCCTTCGCCCAGGACCTCGAGTGGTGCTTCCTGCACGCGATGGACGCCGTCGGGCGCGCCGGCGGCACCTCGGCGTACTTCCGCCTCAGCACCCGGCCCGTCGACCCGGCCCTGGCCCGGGTGCCCGACGACGCGGCGATGCGCGAGCGGCGCCGTCGGCAGGCCGTCGCCGGCGGCTACCGCCTCACCGACCACGACCCGGCCCGCGAGGAGGTGACCCTCGTGGGGGTGGGCGCCGTGATGCCGGAGGTGCTCGCCGCGGCCGACGCGCTCGCCGAGCGCGGCGTGACGGCCGGGGTGGTCTGCCTGACCAGCCCGGACCTGGTCTTCCGCTCCTTCCAGCAGCGCGGCTCGCACGCGACCGGGGGGTCGGGCGTGCTCGACCTGCTGCTGCCGCCGCACCACCCCGCCCCGCTCGTGACCACGCTCGACGGGCACCCGCACACGCTGTCGTTCCTCGCCGGCGCGCGGGGCGACCGGATCCGCTGCCTCGGGGTCACCGACTTCGGCCAGTCCTCCGACCTGGAGGCGGCGCACCGGATCCACGGGCTCGACGCCGGGTCGGTGGCAGGCGCCGCGCTCGACCTTCTCGGGCGAGGCTGACCTGGCTACGCTGCCCGGTGTGAGTGCCGGTGTGAGCGCGGTCACGTCCGGGGCCGGGGTGCGTCCGTACCTCAGCAGCGCCCCGGTGGTGCGCACGCGCAGCCTGGAGGAGGCCCGCGACGCCGTCGCCCGGGTCTACCTGCCGCACGAGCTGGTCGGCCCCCGCGACGCGATGGACATGCACCTCAACGCCGTCACCGACCGGCGGCTCACCGTGGGCTACCTGACCTACGGCGCGGAGACCGAGCTGAGCATGCCGGCGACGGGCGACAGCTACCACGTCAACCTGCAGGTCGCCGGGAGCACACGGGCCTCCCGCAGCGACGGCAGCCGCGAGCTCACGACCGCCCACCACCTCGGGCTGGTGCTCAACCCCGAGCAGGACAACTGCGTGCGCTGGACCCCCGACGCCGAGCAGCTTATCCTCAAGGTGCCGCGGGCGAGCCTGGAGGCGCACCTCTCCGACCTGCTGGGCCGCCCCGTCACCGAGGTCGTCGACTTCGACTTCGGCCTCGACCTGGGGTCGCCGCTGGGGCGCTCGCTGGTCAGCTCCGTGGCGTTCCTGTGCGAGGAGCTCGACCGGCCGGGCGGGCTGGCGCAGATGCCGCTGGCGCGCGAGCAGCTCGAGTCCTATGTCATGACGGCGCTGCTCCGCGCCGGCCGGCACCAGTTCACCGACGCGCTCGAGGGCCGCGAGGAGGGCCGTCGTCTGGGCCGCCTCGCCCCGGTGGTCGCCTACATCGAGGCCAACGCCGACACCGAGCTCACCCCCGAGCTGCTCGCCCGCGTCGGGTGCGTCAGCGTCCGCACCCTCCACGCCGCCTTCGCCGACCAGCTCGGGGAGTCGCCCATGGCCTACGTGCGCCGGGTCCGGCTCGCCCGGGTCCGCGCCGAGCTGCTCGACGCCGACCCCCACGACACCCGCGTCACCGACGTCGCCATGCGCTGGGGCTTCTTCCACCAGTCCCGCTTCGCCCAGCAGTACCGCGACCAGTTCCACGAGCTGCCGAGCGCGACGCTGGGACGGTGAGGCGGGGGCGTCGAGGCGGGGGCCTTTTGGCCCCAAGAGCCCGCGACACGCCGACCCCCGGGGGCACATCACCGAAAAACCCCCTGCGGGCAACGGACGCCGGGGGGCGGGGAGCGGATAGCCGGGGGCGTACGCCGTCCGTAGCGTCGCCGAGGTACCCCTTCCGGACCGAGGAGACCGCCGTGGCCGACGCAGGACTCGAGACCTTCCAGCTCTTCATCGACGGCGAGCGGGTGGATGCCGCGTCCGGGAGGACCTTCGAGTCGCAGAACCCCTACACCGGCAAGCCGTGGGCGACGATCGCCGACGGTGGCCCGGAGGACGTCGACCGGGCGGTGGCAAGTGCCCGGAGGGCCTTCGAGGGGGAGTGGGGCGCGGCGTCCGGCTTCGAGCGCGCCGCGGTCATGCGCAGCATCGCCGCCGCGATCACCGAGGACGCCGAGCGGCTGGCGCTGCTCGAGGTCCGCGACTCCGGCAAGCTGATGCGGGAGATGCGGGGCCAGCTCAAGGGGCTGGCCAACTGGTACCTCTACTTCTCCGGGCTGGCCGACAAGCTCGAGGGCAGGACGGTGCCGGCGGTCAACCCCGCGGCGTACTTCGGCTACACCCTGCGCGAGCCGGTGGGGGTGGTCGGCGCCATCACGCCCTGGAACTCACCGCTGCTGCTGCTCACCTTCAAGCTCGCGCCGCTGCTGGCCGCGGGGTGCACCTGCGTGGTGAAGCCCTCCGAGCACGCCCCGGCCTCGACGGTCGCCTTCGCCGAGGTGCTCCACCGGGCGGGCCTGCCCAAGGGCGTGCTCAACGTCGTCACCGGCTGGGACCGCGCCACCGGGGAGGCGCTCGCCTCGCACACCGGCGTCGACAAGGTCGCCTTCACCGGCTCGACCGCGACGGGTGCGGCGGTGGCCAAGGCCGCGGTCGCCAACATCAACAAGGTGACCCTCGAGCTGGGCGGCAAGTCGCCCCAGGTGGTCTTCGCGGACGCCGACCTCGACGCCGCCGCCAACGGCCTCGTCGCGGGCGTCTTCGCCGCCACCGGCCAGACCTGCATGGCGGGCTCGCGGCTGATCGTGCACGAGTCGGTGCGCGACGAGCTGGTCGCCAAGGTGGTCGAGCGGGCCGACAGCATCAGGCTCGGCGACCCCACGGACCCGGAGACCGAGATGGGCCCGGTGGCCAACCTCCCGCAGTACGAGAAGGTGCTGGGCTACCTCGAGGGCGCCCGGGCCGAGGGCCACACCATCGCGGCCGGCGGCGGGGCGCACGCCGAGCTCGGCGGTCTCTTCGTGCGGCCGACCGTGGTGCTCGCCGACCCGGGCGCCACCATCGTGCGCGAGGAGGTCTTCGGCCCCGTGCTCTCGGCGTACACCTTCACCGACGAGGACGAGGCGGTGCGGCTGGCCAACGACACGCCCTACGGCCTGGCCGGCGCGGTGTGGACCAAGGACGTGCACCGGGCCCACCGCGTGGCCGGCAGGATCCGCGCGGGGACGGTGTGGGTCAACGCCTACCGCGTGGTGGCGCCCAACATGCCCTTCGGCGGCTTCGGTCTCTCCGGCATCGGCCGGGAGAACGGCAGCCAGGCGGTCGACGAGTACCTCGAGCACAAGTCGGTCTTCGTCGAGCTCACCGGCGGCACCCGCGACCCGTTCCAGCTGGGCTAGAGCCCCAGCGCCTGGGCCACGTGGGTGTTGAGCAGCACGCCGTCGGGGTCGACGCGGGCGCGCAGCGCCCGGAAGTCGTCGAGCCGCGGGTACGCCGCGCCGGGCTCGTGCTGCCTCCCGGGCACCTTGCCCCAGTGGGCGCGGGCGGCGTACGGCGCCAGCGCGGCCGCGACGCGCTCGGCGCAGGCCGCGACCCGCTCCGGCTCGAGCCGCCAGGTGAAGTGGATCGCCAGGGTGTCGCGGCCGTGCGCGGGGGAGAGCCACAGCTCGTCGCCGCGGACGGCCCGCAGCTCGGTCACCGAGAGCAGGTCGACCAGCTCGGGGTCGTCGTCGGCGAGGGCGGTGACGGTGCGCAGCGCCGGCACGGCGTCGGCGAGGCCGACGAACCACTCGCTCTGGATCTCCTGGCCGAAGCTGGGCTGCCGGTCGGCGCGGAAGTGCGGCAGCCGCTCCGACCAGGGCCCGGGCTCGCCGCGGCGGGTGACGTGGTCGCCGTCGCCGAGGGAGCGGAAGACCGCGTCGTCGGCGATCGGCTCGCCCCACGCCAGCGGGGCGTCGGTGCCCACGCGCGCCTTGACCAGCACGTCGGTGGGCAGGTCGTCGCGCCAGCGACCGAAGACGCTGACGCTGTAGGCGGCCCCGAGCACCTCGTGGACCTGCTCGACGACCTCGCTCCAGGTGAGGTGCTCGTAGACCTGCTGCGCCACGTCGTAGGTCGGCTCGCAGTCGAGCTCGAGCGCGGTCACGACGCCCAGCGTGCCGAGCGCCACCACCGAGCCCGCGAAGTCGGCGTCGCCGCGGCGCAGGGTCTCCAGCGCGCCGTCGGGGCGCACCACGTCCATCGCGCGCACCGCGGCGCCCAGCACCTGGTTGCCGGTGCCGGACCCGTGGGTGCCCGTGGCCGCGGCGCCACCGACGCAGATGTGCGGGAGCGAGCCCATGTTGGCCAGCGCGCGGCCCTGGTCGTGCTGCCTGGGCGCCAGCGCGGCGTACGTCGTGCCCGCCGCGACGCGCACCGCGCCGCCGTCGTGGGCGAGGACCGGCTCGCTCGTGAGCCCGGCCAGGTCGAGCAGCACGCCGTCGGTGTCGCACATCGCGTTGAAGGAGTGGCGGGTGCCGAGCACCCGCAGCCGGTCGGCGCCCGCCACCACCTGCTGCACGTGCGCGACCGACTCGGCGCGCACGTGCTCGCCGACGCGGTAGGTGTGGTTGCCGGCCCAGTTGGCGAGGTCGCTCACCTCGTCAGCCTGCCACGCGGGATGATCGGCCGGTGACTTCTCTCGTGACCGCCGCCGACGTCGACGCCGCGGCCGCCGTGCTGGTCGGCACCGTGCCGACCACGCCGCTGGAGGACAACGCGAGGCTGACCCGTCGCCACGGCTGCCGCGTGCTGCTCAAGCGCGAGGACCTGCAGCCGGTGCGCTCCTACAAGTCGCGCGGTGCCTCGCACTTCCTCGCGCGGCTGACGGCCGAGGAGCGCGAGCGCGGCGTGGTGTGCGCCAGCGCGGGCAACCACGCCCAGGGCGTCGCCTTCGCGTGCGCCGCGCTCGGGGTCTCGGCACGGATCTACCTGCCCCGCACCACCCCGCGGCAGAAGCGGGTCCGCGTCGCCGAGCTCGGGGGCGAGGGCGTCGAGGTCGTGGTGCAGGGCGACTCCTTCGACGACGCCGCGCAGCTGGCCGGTGAGCACGCGGCGCAGACCGGACGGGTGCTCGTGCCGCCCTTCGACCACCCGGCCACCGTGGCGGGGCAGGGCACCGCCATCCGCGAGGCGGTCGACCAGCTCGGGTCGGCGCCCGACCTGGTCGTCGTGCCGGTCGGGGGCGGCGGCCTGCTGGCCGGCACCGTCGCCTGGCTCGGGGAGCGGCACCCCGGTGTCCGGGTGGTCGGCGTCGAGCCGGCCGGGGCCGCCTCGATGACGGCCGCGCTGGCGGCCGGCGGTCCGGTCACCCTCGACCGCGTCGACCCCTTCGTCGACGGGGCCGCCGTGCGCCGCGTGGGCGACGTGACCTTCGCGCAGGTGCACGCCGCCGGCGTCGAGGTCGTGCCCGTCGACGAGGGCGCCGTGTGCACCGAGATGCTGGAGCTCTACCAGTCCGACGGCGTCGTCGCCGAGCCCGCGGGGGCGCTGGCCACGGCGGCGCTGCGCCAGCTGGAGCTCGAGCCCGGGGCCACGGTGCTGTGCGTGCTCTCCGGCGGCAACAACGACGTCAGCCGCTACGCCGAGATCGTCGAGCGCTCGCTGGTGCACACCGGGCTGAAGCACTACTTCCTCGTCGACTTCCCCCAGGAGCCCGGCGCCCTGCGCGCCTTCCTCGACGACGTGCTGGGCCCCGACGACGACATCACCCTCTTCGAGTACGTCAAGCGCAACAACCGCGAGACCGGTCCGGCGCTCGTGGGGCTGGAGCTCTCCACCGCCGACGACCTGGCGCCGCTGCTGGCCCGCATCGAGGCCTCGCCCGCCCACATCGAGCGGCTCCCGCCCGACTCCCCCCTGACCCGCTACCTGACCTAGCGTGTCCCTGAGCGGGTGCCGACGACGTCGCCTGAGCAGACTGACGCGACCCCTGGAGGGCCCCATGTCCGAGCACCTGCCCGCCGACGCCGAGGCGCCGCTGCGGCGCGACATCCGACTCGTCACCTCGATGCTGGGCGAGACGCTCACGCGCACCCACGGCCAGGAGCTGCTCGACCTCGTCGAGGACGTCCGCACCGCGGCCAAGGACGACTCCCTCGACCTCCCGGAGCTCGACCTCGAGACGGCCACGACGTTGGCC
>JBQGFI010000315.1:0-2577 GCA_052040065.1 Marmoricola sp. | reverse complement strand
GTGTTGCGGACGAAGAGCACCAGCCCGACCTGGAGGATGCCCAGGAACAGCGGCACGAGGACGACGAGCACCAGCACGAAGTCGACGACCGCCGACCCGCGCTGGCCGCGTCGCCGCAGCACTCAGCCGACCTTGTTGAGGGCCGAGCGGAGCATCTCGCGCAGCTCGTCCTTGGCGACGCCGTAGATGATCGCGACCAGTCCGGCCGTCATCACCGTGATCAGCACCCAGCCGGGCACGTCGCCGCGGTCGTCGCGCCGCGGGGTGACCGTGAGGGCCACCCACGCCCGGATCATCAGCACGTGGAGTGCGGTCATGTCGTTCTCCTTGGTTGAGGGGTCGAGGGGTCAGGGGGTCGTGAGCGAGAGCCCGACGACGCCGGGCCAGAAGGCGAAGAAGACGGTCACGGGGAGGACCAGGAAGACGACGGGCACCATCATCACGACCTCCTTGCGGGCCGCCGTCTCGATGAGCTCGCGGCGTCCGGCCTCACGGACGTCGGCGGCCTGGGCGTGGAGGACGTCGGCGACGGGGGTGCCGCGCTCGACGGCCACCGCGATGCCCTGGGCGAAACGGGCGACGATCGGCTGGCCGGAGCGGGCCGCCCACTGGTCGAAGGCGTCGCCGACCGGGACCCCGGTGCGCACGTCGGCGAGCACCAGGGCGAGGTCGCGGGACAGGTCGCCCCCGCTGCGTCGTACGACGCGGTCGAGCGCGGCGACCGGCGACTCCCCCGCCGCGACGGCGAGCGCGAGCAGCTCCGCGACCGTCGGGAACTCCAGCAGGATCCGTCGCTCGCGGTCACGCACCTGGCTGCTGAGGTGGTGGTCGCGGGCGATCACGCCGAGGGCGAGCCCCACCGCGCAGAGCACCACCGACGACGCGGTGTCGCCGTCGCCGCCGAGGTGACCGAGGACGCCCCAGGCCGCGGTCGCCCCGAAGCCGACCAGCCCCCACACGACCTGCTGCACGCGGAACTCGTGGACGGTCAGGTCGAGGCCCGCCCGTTCGAGCCGCCGGCGTACGGACGCGGTGCCGCCGAGGAGCCGCTCGACCCAGCCGGCACCGGCGCCGAGCAGCGGTCCGAGCAGTCCGCCGGTGGCCGGTGGTGTGGCGCCGCGGGCGTCGGCGAACTGGGGCAGGTCGCGCAGGTAGGGCAGGACGCGGGCGGCGAGCTGCGGCCGGCGGATCGCCATCACCCGCGACCGCACGAGCAGCACGCCCAGCCCGGCCACCAGGCCGAGCACCGCACCCCACCAGGCCAGCGTCACGAGAGGATCCGCCGCTCGGTGGGCAGCCGGCCGATCCACATCATCAGCCGGTAGGCGACGGCGCACGCGGCCGCACCCGAGGCGAGCACGACCACGCCGCCGACCGAGGAGTAGCGCGAGATGACCTCGGTCTGGAAGCTCATGCACAGCAGCACCACCCACGGTGCCGCGACGGCGAGCCTGGCGCCGTTGACGCTCCAGGCCTGGCGCGCCTCCATCTCCGAGCGGGTGCGGGCGTCGTCGCGGAGGTAGCCCGACAGGTTGCGCAGCAGCCGCCCGAGCTCGCCGCCGCCGACCTCGCGGGCCACGCGCAGCCCCTCGACGACCCGGTCACCGACCGGGTCGGCCAGCCGGTCCTTGAGCCGGTCGAGCGACTCACCGAACCGGCCCGAGAGCTGGTAGTCGGCCCCGAATGCGGCGAAGGCGGGCCGGAGCGCCTCGGGGCCGCGGTCGCCGAGGTTGGTCAGCGCGTCGGGCAACGACATGCCGGCGCGGACGGCGCTGGCGAGGTTGTCGACGGCCTCGGGCCAGACCTGCGCCAGCTCGCGGGTACGCCGCCGCGCCCGCGCGCGGACCAGCGCGACCGGCGCCCAGCCCGCCATGGCCGCGAAGCACGCGGCGACCGGGAGGGTGCCGGACACCAGCTGCACGACGAGGCCGGCGGTGAGCGCGAGCACCACGCACATCGCGACCAGGGTCGAGGAGCTGACGTGGCCCAGGCCCGCCTGGGTCAGCGAGACCCGCAGCACACCGGGCCGCGGCCGGCGAGGGGCGCGCGGCATCGTGACGGCCGACCAGACGAGCAGCAGCCCGACGCCGACCCCGAGCCCGACGAGCGCACCCATCAGCGGTCACCCAGCAGTGCGGTGAGGTCGAGGCCCAGCCGCTCGAAGCGGTCACGGCGCGGTGGCATCCCGCTGCCGCGCTTGAGCTCCCCGCCGACGAGCTCGAAGACGGTCTCGGTCTCGATCACGTCGCCCTCGGTCCGGCCCGGGACGGAGACCACCTCCTGCACGCGGCGCACGCCCCGGTGGTCGAGCCCGAGGTGGACGACGAGGTCGACGCTCGAGGCGACCGTCGGGACGACGAAGCGCGCCGAGATGTTCTCGCCCGCGAGCAGCGGCAGCGTGCACATCTTGACCAGCGCCTCGCGGGCCGAGTTGGCGTGGATCGTGCACATGCCCGGCAGCCCGGCGTTGAGGGCGAGCAGCAGGTCCATGCACTCCTCGGCCCGCACCTCCCCCACGATCAGCCGGCTCGGCCGCATCCGCAGGCTCTCCTTCACCAGGTCGCGCAGCGTGATCTC
>JBQGFI010000314.1:0-7292 GCA_052040065.1 Marmoricola sp. | reverse complement strand
GGTCGAGGTGTGGCGGCCGCGGCCGGTGACCACGTTGACGCCGCCCGTCGACCGGTGGGCGTCCGGCACGAGGGCGTTGACGAGCGTCGACTTGCCGACGCCGCTGTGCCCCAGCATCACGCTGGTGCGGCCCTCCAGGCGCTGCAGCAGCGGGGTGACGTCCTCGCCACGCTGCGTGACGACGTACGGGACGTCGAGCGGGCGGTAGCCGACGAGGACCGGCTCCGGGTCGGCGAGGTCGGCCTTGGTCAGGCACAGCAGCGGGTCCATGCCGGCGTCGTACGCCGCCACCAGGGCGCGGTCGACCAGGCCCTGCCGCGGCGGCGGGTCGGCGAGGGCGACCACGACCACGAGCTGGTCGGCGTTGGCGACGATCACGCGCTCGACGGGGTCGTCGTCGTCGGCCGTGCGCCGCAGCACCGTGGCCCGGTCGTCGACGAGCACGATGCGGGCCAGGGTGCACTCGGCGCCGGAGGTGTCGCCCACGAGCCGGACCCGGTCGCCGACGACGACGCCCTTGCGGCCCAGCGGCCGCGACTTCCGCGCCATCACGACGACCCCGGCGTCGGCGGCCAGCCGGCAGGTGTAGCGGCCGCGGTCGACGGTGACGACCACGGCCGGCACGGCGTCGTCGTAGCTCGGCCGCTCCTTGGTGCGCGGCCGCGTGCGGCGGCGGGGTCGCTCGTAGTGCTCCGGGTCCTCAGCGCCGTAGCGGCCCGTCGACCCTGCCACTCAGAACAGCCCCGCCCACACCTCGGCGAAGCCGGGGAAGGTCTTCGCGGTCGTCGCGACGTTCTCCACCAGCACCCCCTCGACCCGGGAGCCGACGACGACCGCGGCGTGCGCCATCCGGTGGTCGGCGTAGGTCTTGAACTCGCCCGCGTGCAGCGTCGCCGGCGCGATGGTGAGGCCGTCGGGGTGCTCCTCGACGGTGGCGCCCAGGCCCTGGAGCTCGACGGCGAGCGCGGTGAGGCGGTCGGTCTCGTGGCCGCGGATGTGGGCGACGCCGCGCAGCCGGGAGGGGGAGTCGGCGAGGGCGCAGAGCGCGGCGACGGCGGGGGTCAGCTCGCCGACGTCGTGCAGGTCGGCGTCGAGTCCCTCGATGCGGCCGCTGCCGGTGACGGTGAGGCCGGCGTCGGTGAGCTCGACGGTGGCACCCATGCGCGCCAGCAGGTCGCGCAGCGCGTCGCCGGCCTGGTGGGTGCGGTGGGGCCAGCCCGGCACCGTCACGGAGCCGCCGCTGGTGAGCGCCAGCATCAGGAAGGGCGCGGCGTTGGAGAGGTCGGGCTCGATCGTCACGTCGGTGGCGCGCACCGGCTGCGGCGGCACCCGCCAGCGGTCGGGCTCGGAGTCGTCGACCTCGACGCCGTGCTCGCGCAGGCAGGCGACCGTCATGTCGATGTGGGGCAGCGACGGCACGGGCGCTCCGTCGTGGCGCACGTCGAGACCCTCGTCGTACGCCGCGCCGGCCAGGAGCAGCGCGGAGACGAACTGGCTGCTCGCGGAGGCGTCGACGACCACGGTGCCGCCGCGCACCGATCCGGTGCCGCGCACGGTGAAGGGCAGCGTGCCGCGTGCCTCGTCGTCGACGTCGACGCCGAGGCCGCGCAGGGCCTCGAGGACGCCCGACATCGGCCGGGTGCGGGCGTGGGCGTCGCCGTCGAAGGTGACCGGGTCGTGCGCGAGCGCCGCGACCGGTGGCACGAAGCGCATCACCGTGCCCGCCAGCCCGCAGTCGACGTCGGCGCCGTGGAGGGTGCCGGGCGTCACCGCCCAGTCGTCGCCGGCGGTGTCGACCTGCGAGCCCAGTGCCGTCAGCGCGGCGGCCATCAGCTCGGTGTCGCGCGAGCGCAGCGCCCGGCGCACGACGCTCGGGCCGTCGGAGAGGGCGGCGAGGAGCAGCGCCCGGTTGGTGAGCGACTTGGAGCCCGGGAGCGACACCGTGGCCGTGACCGGGGCGTGCGCGACCGGGGCGGGCCAGAGGTCCTCGTGGGCGGTCGTCACAGCGGCAAGGCTAACGAGACCCCGCCGCGGCGCGGCGGGGTCCCGTCGGGCCGTGCGTCAGGAGGTGACCGACCGGGCGGCCAGCTTGGCCTCGCGGCGCAGGTGCTTGGCCTCGCGCTTGGCGGCGCGGGAGGCGGCGCCGGCGCGGTAGGCGAGCCCGGGCTTGCCGTCGGTGTCGACCGCGGCGAGCGCGAGGCCGCCGAGGATCGAGGCGTTCTTGGTGAAGTGCAGCAGCTGCTGCTGCTTGGTGGCCTCGTCGTCCTCGGCCCAGAAGGCGTGACCGGCGACGGTGGTCGGGATGATCGAGGCGGCGAGCACGGCACTGGAGACGCGGGGAGCCTTGCCCCGCGCGAGCGCGACCGCGGCGACGAGCTGCACCGCGGCGTTGAGGCGCACCTGCGTCGCCGGGTCCTGGGGGAGGGGGAGGCCGGCCTTCTGCAGCTGCGGCACGATCTTGTCGGTCACCGGCTTGGCCTTCGAGGCGAGCGCGTCGGCGTTCTTCAGCGCGCTGTAGGCGCCGACGGCGAAGGTGGAGGCGAGCAGGGGGCGGGCGACGAGGCGGATGGGACTCATGGCTCATCCTTACCCAGGCGGCAGCAGCCCCAACCTGTCGGGGGATCGGGATAGCCTCGCGCACGTGTGTGGTCGCTACGCCTCGAGCCGCAAGCCCGAGGACCTCGCGGAGGAGTTCGAGGTCCGCGGCGAGCTGCCCCACCTCGAGCCCGACTTCAACGTCGCCCCCACCAAGCAGGTCTACGCCGTGGTGGAGCGCCCGCCGGGGCGCGACGAGCCGGCCGAGACCCCGCCCGAGAGGCAGCTGCGGGTGCTGACCTGGGGCCTGGTCCCCTTCTGGGCCAAGGACCCCAAGATCGGCAGCCGGATGATCAACGCCCGGGTCGAGACCCTGGCCGAGAAGCCCGCCTACCGCCAGGCCTTCGCCAAGCGCCGCACGCTGCTGCCGGCCGACGGCTACTTCGAGTGGTACGAGACCGCCCAGCTGACCAAGGCCGGCAAGCCGCGCAAGCAGCCCTACTTCATCCGGCCGGCCGACGGCGGGCTGCTCGCGATGGCGGGGCTCTACGAGATCTGGCGCGATCCCGACCGGGCCGACGACGACCCCGACCGCTTCCGCTGGACCTGCACCGTGATCACCACCTCGGCCGAGGACTCCGTGGGCCGCATCCACGACCGGATGCCCATGATGCTGCCCCGCGAGCGCTACGCCGACTGGCTCGACTCCCGTCGCACCGAGACCGCCGACCTGCTCGGGCTGCTCGAGCCGGCGGCGCCGGGCCGCCTCGAGGCATACCCCGTCTCCACCCTGGTCTCCCAGGTGCGCAACAACGGCCCCGAGCTGCTCGAGCCGCTGCCGCTGGAGGACCTGCCCGACGAGGCGCCGGCACCGGTCGAGGGCCGGGGCTGATGGTCTCCGAGCGCCTGGTCCGCACGCCCCGCGGCGACGCCCGCCTCGTGGTGCGCCGGGCGACGCGCCCGATCGCCACCCTGGTCCTCACGCACGGTGCGGGTGGCGGCATCGACGCCCCCGACCTGCAGCTGCTGTGGCAGCGGCTGCCGCGCCACGACGTCTCGGTGACGCTGGTCGAGATGCCCTGGCGGGTCCAGGGCAAGCGCCTCGCGCCCGCTCCGGCGGCGATCGACGAGTGCTACACCGCCGCGCTGGACCAGATGCGCAGCCGGGCGCCGCTGGTCGTGGGCGGCCGCAGCGCGGGGGCCCGCTCGGCGTGCCGCGTCGCGCGCGACGCGGGGGCGCGCGCCGTGCTGGCCCTGGCCTTCCCGCTCCACCCGCCCGGCAGGCCCGAGAAGTCCAGGCTGGCCGAGCTGCAGCACGCGCGGGTCCGCACCCTGGTGCTGCAGGGGGAGCGCGACGCCTTCGGCGGCCCCGAGGAGTTCCCTCCCGGCATCGACCTCGTGCCGGTGCCCGAGGCCGACCACGCGATGAAGGTGCGGGCGCGCGCGCCCGTGACGCAGGAGGAGGCGCTCGGGGTGGTGCTCGAGGCGAGCCTGGAGTGGCTGGTCCGGGAGTTCTCCGGCGGGTGAGCCCGGGCCCGGCGGCGGCGGGAATCCTCGGAGGGAGGGCGGTGTTGGCACCAGTGACGACCTCGACCCCAGAACCACAGCCCAGCCCCACCGCCCAGCCCGAGGAGGCCACGTGATCCGCGCGTTCAACAGCACCCTGGAGCGATCGGCCGACGCTCCGGAGCAGCACCTGCGTGCGCTGCGTCCGGACGCCGCGCCCTTCGGCGGTGCCCCGCTATCGTGGGGAGCGATGACCAGCGCACCTGACGACCTCGAGGCCCCCGTCGACGTCGAGACCGAGACCGACGCCGAGCGGCAGCTGCGCTTCGAGCGTGACGCACTCCCCTTCCTCGACCAGCTCTACTCCGCCGCCATGCGCATGACGCGCAACCCCAGCGACGCCGAGGACCTGGTGCAGGAGACCTTCGCGAAGGCCTACGCCAACTTCCACCAGTTCCGGCCGGGCACCAACCTCAAGGCCTGGCTCTACCGGATCCTGACCAACACCTTCATCAACACCTACCGCAAGAAGCAGCGCCAGCCGCAGCAGTCCATGGCCGAGGACGTCGAGGACTGGCAGCTCGCCCGCGCGGAGTCCCACAGCTCCTCGGGCCTGAAGTCGGCGGAGATGGAGGCGCTGGAGCGGCTGCCCAGCTCCGACGTGACCGACGCGCTGCAGCGGCTCCCCGAGGACTTCCGGCTCGCGGTCTACCTCGCCGACGTCGAGGGATTCCCGTACAAGGAGATCGCCGAGATCATGGAGACGCCCATCGGCACCGTGATGTCGCGGCTCCACCGCGGTCGCCGGCAGCTGCGCCAGATGCTCTCCGACTACGTGCGCGAGAACGACCTGCTGCCGGAGTCCACCATCGCGGCGAAGGAGGCGGCCCGATGAGCGAGCCCCACGCCCCGCAGGACTGCTCCGAGGTGCTCGGCAGGGTCTTCTTCTTCCTCGACAACGAGCTGGAGCAGGCCGACTGCAGCCAGATCGAGCAGCACCTCGAGGAGTGCGGCCCCTGCCTGGCCCGCTACGACCTCGAGCGCACGGTCAAGTCGCTGGTGCGTCGCTCCTGCTCCGAGCAGGCGCCCGACGGGCTCCGGGAGCGCGTGATGTTCTCCATCGAGCAGGTCCGGGTCGAGATCCGCAGCGAGTAGCCGCGGGCGCGCCGGCCCCGATTAGGCCCAGCGCGCACGACCTGGGAGCATGGACGCCGTCCCAGCACCAAGGAGGACCCCATGGGCAAGACCGGCCGCAAGCGCCGCGCGCGCAAGAAGAAGGGCGCCAACCACGGCAAGCGCCCCAACGCCTGACCCCTCGGTCAGTCGAGCTACCCGAGCCCCGGACCAGGTGGTCCGGGGCTCGTGTGCGTGCTGAGAGGATCGAGCCATGAGCGACCCCGCCCCCGACCTCGGCCAGCTCCTGGTCCAGGGACACGAGATGATCCTGGAGAGCATCCGGGTGCACCACGAGCGGTGGGGGCTCGGCGACGAGACCCGCTGGACCCTCGACCAGCGCGAGGGGCTGGTGCGCTGGGACCTCGGCGAGCGCACCGCCACCGCACCCGCGCAGGTGCTCGGCTCCTGGAGCCCTGACTCGGGCACCTTCGTGTGGTCCTGGGACAACGAGACCATCCTGGCGCCGCTGCGGCGCACCGCCGAGGAGGTGCGCGCCTGGGGCGTCGAGCACGAGGTCTTCGCGCTGAGCGCCTCGCCGCTGCGGCTGGAGGAGCAGCAGGCGATGGACCTGGTCGCGCTCGCCTTCCGCGTCGGGGGCTGCCGCGGCCTGGTGCCGCCGGCGCGCGGTGCGCTCGCGTCGTACGTCGTCTTCGGCGAGGTCACCATCACCGGGCCCGACGGCATCACCGACACCTTCGAGGTGAGCCAGCCGTGAGGATCACCACCGACCTCGGCGCGACGCTGACCCGCACCGTCGCCGACGGCGACACCGCCGAGGCGGTCGGCTCGGGGAGCCTGCCGGTGCTCGGGACGCCGGTGCTGCTCGCGTGGTGCGAGGCCGCCACCTGCGCGGCGCTCGAGCCCGCCCTCGAGGAGGGCGAGACCAGTGTCGGCACCCGCGTCTCGCTCGAGCACCAGGCGCCCTCCGTGGTCGGCGCCGAGGTCGAGGTGAGCGCCTCGGTGGTCCACGTCGACGGCCGCCTGGTGCGGCTCTCGGTCGCCGCGCGGCAGGGCGGTCGGCTGGTCGGCTCCGGCGAGGTCACCCGCGTCGTGGTCGGCACCGAGCGCTTCCTCTCCCGGCTCTCCTGACGCCGGCACCTCAGGGCCCGGCGCCCTCCCGCCGGGCGTAGGCGAGCAGGTGGACGCCGGGGGTGGGCGACCAGTCGTCCTCGGGGGCGCGCGTGAAGCCGAGCCGCTCGTAGAGCCGGTGGGCGCTGGTCATCTGCGCCATGGTCGACATGCGCACCCCGCGCAGCCCTCGCTCGCGGGCCTCCGTGACGCAGTGCCGCACCAGGGCCTCGCCGACGCCGCGCCCGCGGGCCACGGGGTCGACCGCGAGCATCCGGAACTCGCCCTCGTCGTCGCGGGCGATCTCGCGCATCGTCGACTCGGGCGGGCAGAAGGTCACCGAGCCGACGACCGGCCCGCCCGGCTCGAGCCGGGCGACCCACAGCTCGGCCTGGGTGGCTCGCCCGGCCGCGTCCTCGAGGTGGCGGACGTAGGGGTCGTCGGCCGCCAGGTAGGCACCGACGTACGCCGCCACCGTGAGGCGCGCCGCCTGCGCGACGTCGTCGGGCGCGGCCCGGGTGACCAACGGCCTCACCGGGCGCTCAGATGCCGAAGGTGTTGCGCGGGTAGGCCGCCTCGACGTCGGTGATGACGTTGACGAGGTAGGGGACCCCCGAGGCGAAGGCGCGGTCGAGCGCCGGGCCGATCTGGCGCGGGTCGGTGACGGTCTCGCCGGCGCCACCCAGCGCGGTGACCACCTCGTCGTACCGGGTGCGCGGGGTCAGGTCGGCCGCGACGTCGTAGCCGTAGAGCATCTGCATCGGGCCCTTCTCCAGCCCCCAGGCGCCGTTGTTGCCGCAGACCATCACCACCGGCAGGTCGTGGCGCACCAGGGTGTCGACGTCCATCAGCGACATGCCCGCGGCGCCGTCGCCGTAGAGCAGCACCACCTGGGCCGACGGACGGGTGAGCCGGGCGGCGATCGCGCCGCCCATGCCGGCGCCGAGGCAGCCGTAGGGACCGGGGTCGAGCCAGCCCCCGGGACGCTGCGGCTCGACGTACTTGCC
>JBQGFI010000313.1:0-3732 GCA_052040065.1 Marmoricola sp. | reverse complement strand
TGCGCCCGTCGGCCGAGGTGTGCGAGAAGTAGTCGCGCTCACCCATGTCGCGCGCGTGGTCGCGGCTGGCCTGCGAGAGCCGGTCGTCGGCCCGCAGCGCCCTCGCGGCGTCGTACGACTCCTCGCCGCAGATGCGCGCGGAGCGCCGCGCCTGGTTGACCAGGCGCACCACCTCCATCTCGACGTCGGTGGTGTGCGGTGGGGCGACGGAGCCCTCCGAGCGCTGCACCACCAGTCGGCGTGGGGCCGTGGTCAGCGACCGGGAGCCGGAGGTCGGGGCGACGCGCAAGCGGAGATGACCCTCGAAGGTCGCGGTCGTGGCGACGCGGAAGGCGACCCGGCCGTCGGCGTTGGTGCGCGAGCGCGCGACCGTCCGCCACGTCCCGGAGCCCTCGGCCCGTCGCTGCAGGCCGACGGTCCGCGGTGCCCGGGCCGAGGCCCGCCGCACGTCGACGCGCACGCGCAGCACCTCGCCCTGCTTGGCCGTCAGCGGCGTCGACGACCAGCCCGTGATGCTGGTGCGCAGCCTCGCGGCGGCGGCCGGACTGCCGACCGCACCGGCGAGGAGCGGGCCGAGGAGCAGCAGGACGACGACGAGGCCGGTCGCGGGCAGGTGAGGACGGGGCCGGGGTCGTGCGGGCACCGCGCCAGTATGCCGCTAAACGGACAAATCGCGCGGGAGTTCCCGGTACTGCCTCGCGATGGCGGCGCCCAGCCGGGCGTTGTGGCGCACCAGGGCGATGTTGGTGCGCAGCGAGGCCCCGTCGGTCAGCTCGACGATCCGGCCCAGCAGGTAGGGCGTCGCCGCGCTGCCCGTGATGCTGCGCGCCGCCATGTCGGCGAGCGCCTGGTCGATCACCCCGGCCATCTCCTCGGCCGGGATCTCGTCGGCGAGCGGCACCGGGTTGGCCACGACCACGCCGCCGTCGAGACCGGTGGCCCACTTGGCCCGCATCAGTGCCGCCACCTCGGCGGGGCCGTCGACGCGCAGGGGAGCGGGGAAGCCGCTCGCGCGGGAGTAGAAGGACGGGAACTCCGGGCTGCCGTCGACGAGCACCGGCACACCCTGGGTCTCCAGGTACTCCAGGGTCAGCCCGATGTCGAGGATCGACTTCACCCCCGCGCAGACGACCGCGACCGAGGTGCGGCCCAGCTCGACGAGGTCCGCGGAGACGTCGAAGCTCTCCGGCGCCCCGCGGTGCACGCCGCCGAGGCCGCCGGTCACGAAGGTCGCGATCCCGGCGAGCCGGGCCAGCCGCATCGTCGCCGCCACGGTGGTGGCGCCGTGCAGACCAAGGGCGACGACGTAGGGCAGGTCGCGCACGCTGACCTTGCGCACCCCGTCGTCGCTGGCGAGCAGGGTCAGGGCGTCGCGGTCGAGCCCGATGTGGGGGCGGCCCCCGAGCACCGCCAGGGTGGCCGGCACCGCACCGCCGTCGCGGACGACCTGCTCGACCTCGACGGCCATCTCCACGTTGGCGGGGTAGGGCATCCCGTGGCTGATGATGGTGCTCTCCAGCGCCACCACCGGGGCGCCGTCGGCCAGCGCCTCCGCGACCTCGGGGGCGTAGGAGAAGTCGGGGCGAAGCAGGGTCACGCGGGGCTCCTGTCGTCGAGCGCGAGCACCTCGCGCAGGTCGGGGCGGACGGTGTGGGGCGAGGCGACGGTCGCGGCGGCCGCCCGGTGGCCGAGGCGCACGGCCTCGGGGAGCGTCCGGCCGAGCAGCACCGCGTGGCAGTACGCCGCCAGCATGGCGTCGCCGGCACCGGTGACGTCGACGACGGGACCGCGCACGCGGTCGTGCTGCTGCGGCGCCGCACCGTCCTCGCACAGCAGCGAGCCGTCGCGTCCGCGGCGTACCCACACGTGCGCCACGCCGGCCAGCTCGGCGGCGGCCGCGGCGAGGGCTGCGGGCTCCTCCGCCGGGAGGTCCCGACCGACCAGCGCGGCGAGCTCGGCGGTGTTGGGGGAGAGCGTGTGCAGCGGGCGCCCGCGCAACGCGCCCGCCAGACGGCGCGCCTTGGGGGCGCTGACGGGGTCGAGCACGACCGGCACCCCGGCGTCGCCGGCGAGGTCGAGCGCCGCGGCCAGGGCGTCGGGGCGCAGGTTGCCGTCGACCACGACCAGGCCGGCCGCCGCGATGGCCCGCCGGGCGGCGCTCACGACCTCGCGGTCGAGCAGGTCGCAGGCGCCCATGTCCGAGACCGCCACGGCCAGCTCGCCCTGGTGGTCGAGCACCGCGGTGTAGCTGCCGGTGCGGGGCGCGGTACGCCGTACGAGCGAGACGTCGACGCCGGCCGCCTCGGTCTCGGCGAGCACCTGGCGGCCGGCCTCGTCGGCGCCGACCACGGCCACGAGCGTCGTCGGCGTCCCGAGCAGCGCGAGACCCGCCGCCACGTTGCGCGCCACGCCACCCGCCGCGGTGACCGTCGTGCCAGGGTTGCTGGTGCCCGGCTCGAGGGGGGCGGTCGACCGCGCCTTGACGTCGAGGTTGGCCCCGCCGACCACGACCGCGCTCGTCACGCCGGGCACCCTACCGACGCCACGGCGCCCGACCGCGGCCCGACACCGGAGGACCCGTGCCGATCACGCTGGAGACACCGACGCCCGACGGTCTCGACGACGTCGTGGCCGGACTGCGGGAGTGGCAGCGCGAGGGGGCGCCGATGCAGCTGCACCCCGGCGACCTGGGCTGGTACTGGCGCCACGGGGCGGCGCGCGCGGCCGCGGCGGTGCGCACCTGGCGTCGTGACGGGCGGCTCGTCGCCGTGCGCCTGCTCGACGGTGACGACCTGCTGCGGATGACGGTGGCACCCGACGCCATGGACGACGACGAGCTCGCCGCGCGCGTCACCGCCGACGTGGGCTCGGCCGCCGGTGGCGTGCTCCCGCCCGGCACGGCGTACCTCGAGGCCCCCGCGCCGGCACGGGTCCGCACGACGCTCCTGGAGGCCGGCTGGCAGGTGGACGCGCCGTGGACCGCGCTGCGACGCGACCTCGCCGACCCGGTGCCCGTGGGCGACCTGCGGATCGAGTCCGTCACCTCGTCGCGGGTCGCCGACTGGGCCGCGGTGGTGGCCTCGGCCTTCGGGTCCCCACGGCCCGCCGAGGAGCGCTGGCACGCGATGACGGCCGGCACGCCGTACGCCGACGCGCGCAGCCTGGTGGGCTATGCGGACGACCTGCCCGTGGCCGCGGTGACCGTGTGGTCGGCCGGCCCGGGGAGGCCGGGGCTGCTGGAGCCGATGGGCGTGCACGCCGAGCACCGGGGCCACGGGCACGGCAGGTCGATCAGCACCGCCGCCGCGGCCGCGCTGCGCGAGCTCGGCTGCTCCAGCGCCCTCGTCAACACGCCCAGCGCCAACGCGGCGGCCGTGGCGACGTACGAGTCGGCGGGATTCGTGAGGACCGGCGAGACCACCGATCGCCGTCGTGACTCCTGAGGGATGACTTCTCGGGTCCGCGCGAGTCTGTCACCGTCGGAGGACCCACGAGCAGGAGGCCGACACGTGCGGAGACTGACCTACGCGATGAACGTGAGCCTGGACGGCTACACCGCGGCACCCGGCGACGACCTCGGCTGGAGCGTGCCGAGCGACGAGCTCTTCCAGTGGTGGTCCGACCGGGTGGCCGCGACGGACCTGGCGCTCTACGGACGCCGGCTGTGGGAGGCGATGAGCTCGCACTGGCCGACCGCCGACCAGCAGCCCGGCGTCACCCCGGCCCACGCCG
>JBQGFI010000312.1:0-3541 GCA_052040065.1 Marmoricola sp. | reverse complement strand
CAGGATCGACCGGACCGAGCCGACCGTGCGCGTGCGCGGGGTGCGGCAGGGGGCGACGTACCGCAAGGGAGCGGTGCCGGCGCGCCGGTGCGCGGCCTCCGACCGGCTCTCCGGGCTGGCGGCGGCGTGCCGGGTCACCACCACGGGCGGTGACCGGCGCGGGCTCGGCCGCTTCACCCGCACGGCGGTCGCGGTCGACCGGGCGGGCAACAAGGCGGTCGCGCGCGTGAGCTTCGTCGTACGCCGCTGACCCGGTGCCCGCCGGACCCCGCGCCGTCCCCGACAATCGTCGGGTGCCGACCCCACCTGCTCGACCGCACCACCGCTACACCGACGACGGACGCCGGATGCGCGAGGTGCTCACCTACTCCCGCCGGGGCAGCCGCTTCACGCCCACGCAGCAGCAGGCCTGGGACGCCCACCACCGCGACTGGGTGGTGCCCGACGAGGCCGTCGACGACCCCGGCTTCCGCTGGGCCGACTGGTTCGGCCGCGAGGCCCCCCGCGTGGTCGAGATCGGCTCCGGGGTGGGGGAGGCCACGGCCGTCCTCGCCGCGGCACGTCCCGAGCACGACGTCGTGGCGCTGGAGGTCTGGCGTCCGGGCGTCGCCGCGACGCTCGGCGAGCTGGCGGAGTCCGGCGCCGACAACGTGCGGCTGCTCTCCGTCGACGCCGTCTGGTGCCTCGAGCACCTCTTCGGCCCCGGCGAGCTCACCGAGCTGTGGACCTTCTTCCCCGACCCGTGGCCCAAGAAGCGCCACCACAAGCGCCGCCTGGTCACCCCCGACTTCGCCGCCCTGGTCGCCTCGCGCCTGGTCGCGGGTGGCAGCTGGCGGCTGGCCACCGACTGGGCCGAGTACGCCGACCAGATGCAGGAGGTGCTCGACGCCGAGCCGGGGCTGCGCGGCGGTCCGGTGCCGAGGTGGGAGGAGCGCCCCGTGACCAAGTTCGAGCGCAAGGGCGTCGCCGCCGGGCGGGCGATCACCGACCTGCGCTACGAGCGGGTGACGGCTACGGCCTGAGCTGCAGCCCGGCCTCCAGCAGCGTGACCTCCACGCGCAGCCGCTCGGCCTCGCGGTCGAAGCCGTTGACGTCGAGGTCGCGCAGGGTGGTCATCACCCCGAGGGCGCGGGCCGCCTCGACGAGGTGGTCGTCGTAGGCCAGGACCACACCGCGCTGCTTGGCCATGCGTGTGCCGGGAGCGGGGGAGTGGACGCCGGGGTAGAGCCGTCGCAGGTCGGCCGCGATGCCCTCGAGCGGGTGCCGCGGTGGCGGTGGCGACGCGGCCCAGGGCCCGTGCTCGCGCACCCAGTCCCAGGCGTCGCTGAGGTGCAGCAGCACGAGGCAGATCGCGACCGGGACCAGGGAGATCCCGACCACCTGCAGCAACCCCACGAGGACGACGCCGTCCATCCTCCGAGGATAGGCGCGCGGGCGTGGTCGCGCACCGCTGCCGGCAGCACGGTCTCGTGACGGCCGGTCCCGGCCCCTCCTCCGTCGGGTCCGGGACCCGCCTCCTCGACCTCCCGCCGCCCACAGGGCTTCGCAGGCTCAGCCCTGGCGGCGTGAATTTGGCGTCTGGTGCGGACGTCTGCCAAGATGGTCCGGTTGCTCCGGCGGGGTCGCCGGGGTTGCGGACATTGACTGCAGAACAGGTTCTCCTGACGTCGCCCCAGCGGTGGCATTCACGGTCGCGTGTCCGCGCCGCACCAGGAGACCCTGCCCGGCCCGGGAACCCCCGGGCGCTGTGCCAGATCGAGACCATCGAGAACACGGCTGCCGCACGTCATCACGACGATGCGACACGCCCGACCTCGGGGGTCGGGGTCGGGGCAGGGGAGAGAAGGCACCCGGCTCGCCGAGCCACCAGGGTGCGACCAGTCGTTGCGACCACGAAGCGAAGGACGTTGTTTGATGGCGGGACAGAAGATCCGCATCAGGCTCAAGGCCTATGACCACGAGGTGATCGACACCTCGGCGCGGAAGATCGTCGACACCGTGACCCGGACCGGTGCCCAGGTGGCCGGTCCGGTGCCGCTGCCGACGGAGAAGAACGTCTACTGCGTCATCCGCTCGCCCCACAAGTACAAGGACTCGCGCGAGCACTTCGAGATGCGCACCCACAAGCGCCTGATCGACATCATCGACCCCACGCCGAAGACCGTCGACTCGCTGATGCGTCTCGACCTGCCGGCGGGCGTCGACATCGAGATCAAGCTCTGAGGCCCGGGGAGGTTAGACGCACCATGAGCACTCTGGAACGCAACACCAAGGGCCTCCTCGGCACCAAGGTCGGGATGACCCAGGCCTGGGACGAGAACAACCGGCTCGTGCCGCTGACGGTCGTCGCGGCGGGCACCAACGTGGTGACCCAGGTCCGCACGGCCGACAAGGACGGCTACCACGCCGTCCAGATCGGCTACGGCGAGATCGACGGCCGCAAGATCACCAAGCCGCAGGCCGGCCACTTCGGCAAGGCCGGGGTCACCCCGCGCCGCCACGTGGTCGAGATCCGCACCAGCGACGCCGAGACCTACGAGGTCGGCCAGGAGCTCTCCACCGAGGTCTTCTCGGCCGGGCAGCAGGTCGACGTCACCGGCACCAGCAAGGGCAAGGGCTTCGCCGGCACCATGAAGCGTCACGGCTTCTCCGGCGTGGGCGCCTCGCACGGTGCCCACCGCAACCACCGCAAGCCCGGCTCGATCGGCGCCTGCGCCACCCCGGGTCGCGTGTTCCGCGGCACCCGGATGTCGGGCCGCATGGGTACCGACACCGTCACCACCCAGAACATCACCGTGCACGCGGTCGACGCCGAGAAGGGCCTGATCCTCCTCAAGGGCGCCGTCCCCGGTCCCAAGGGCGGGCTGCTCGTCATCCGCTCGGCCGCGAAGAAGATCGAGGAGGCCGGAGCATGAGCGTGAGCACCGTCAAGGTCGATCTCCCCGCCGAGATCTTCGACGCGCCGACCAACGTCGCCCTGATCCACCAGGTCGTCGTGGCCCAGCAGGCCGCGGCCCGCCAGGGCACCCACGCCACCAAGACCCGCGGCGAGGTCCGCGGCGGTGGCACCAAGCCGCACCGCCAGAAGGGCACCGGCCGCGCCCGTCAGGGCTCGATCCGGGCGCCCCAGTTCGCCGGCGGTGGCGTCGTGCACGGACCGCAGCCGCGGTCCTACGACCAGCGCACCCCCAAGAAGATGAAGGCCGCCGCGCTCCGTGGCGCCCTGTCCGACCGGGCGCGCGCCGACCGCATCCACGTCGTGGAGTCGCTCGTCGAGGGTGACGCCCCGGCGACCAAGGCCGCCGTCGCGGCGCTCGCCGAGCTGTCCGGCCACCGCCGCCAGCTCGTCGTGCTCGAGCGCGACGACACGCTGACCTGGCTGTCGCTGCGCAACGTCGCCTCGGTGCACCTGCTGGCCGTCGACCAGCTCAACACCTACGACGTGCTGGTCGCCGACGACGTGGTCTTCACCAAGGGCGCCTACGACGCCTTCGTCGGCACCCGCGAGGAGGAGTCGAAGTGAGCACCCTGCACAAGGACC
>JBQGFI010000311.1:0-1647 GCA_052040065.1 Marmoricola sp. | reverse complement strand
CGCGAGCCCGAGGTCGTCGAGCACGCCGGGACGCAGCTCCCGCGCCACCCGGCGTACGTCGTCGAGGCTGGCGCGGGCGCTGTCGCGGAGCAGCGCGACCTCGTCGGCGACGTCGGCGGGGACCCGCCCCTCGAGCTGGCTGAGGCCGAGCAGCACCACCGTCAGGTCCTGGCCGACCTGGTCGTGGAGCTCCTGGGCGATCCGGTGGCGCTCGGCCTCCTGGGCGGCGACCGCGCGGGCGGTGCTGGCGCTGCGCTCGGCGTCGAGGCGGTCGAGCATCGCGTTGTAGCTGGTCACCAGCCGGCCGCCCGGACCCTCGCCGAGCTCGGGCAGCCGGTCGCCGGTGTGGAGGTGGTCGACCGACTGCATCTCGTGGACGACCCGGTCGACCGGCCGCAGGCTGGCGCGGAGCAGCAGGGCGTTGGTCGCGAGCATCACTGCGAGCCCGCCGAGCAGCACGACCCACTCGCGCGGCAGCACCGGTGCCGAGACCCGGGCGGGGGAGAGGGCGAGGGTCACGGTGGCCACGACGAACACCAGGCCGTTGATGAGGAAGACCTGCCAGTAGAGGGGGAGCCGCGCGAGCACCCGACCAGCGTCGCCCACCTGCGGTGGCGTGTCACGCCGGTGGGCGCCGCACGGACACAGATGGGGACTGCTCCCCATGGGCCGCGGCCGGTCGTCCGGCCAGACTGGAGGACGCCGGTCGGCAGGGAGGGAGGGCGGCAGTGAGAGGGCCGCTGCACGGTGGTGCGTCCGGTGGCCCGGATGCCGCCCCTCCCGCCCTGCCCACCGGCGCCAACGGCGGGAGCGCCCCATGAACCCCGCAGACCTGCCGCTCGTCGCGCTCGTGGTGGCCGCCGTCCTGCTCGTCGCCGTCGCCGCCGTCAGGGTCGCGGTCCGCGCCGGGCTTCCCCGCCTGCTGCTCTACCTCGCGATCGGCCTCGCGCTCGGCGAGGGCGGCCTCGGGCTGCAGTTCGACGACACCGACCTCACCCAGGTGCTCGGCACGCTCGCGCTGGCGGTCATCCTGGTCGAGGGCGGCCTGACGACCCGCTGGCAGGCCGTACGACCGGTCGCACCCCTCGCCGTCGTGCTCGCGACCGTGGGGGTGCTGGTCAGCGTCACGGTCACGAGCGCGCTGGTCTACGTCGCCCTGGACGTCGACCTGCGCACGGCGATCGTGCTGGGGGCGGTCGCCTCCTCCACGGACGCCGCCGCGGTCTTCTCCGTCCTGCGGTCGGTCCCGGTGCGCGGCCGCCTGAGGTCGGTCGTGGAGGCCGAGTCCGGGTTCAACGACCCGCCGGTGATCATCCTGGTCACGGTCGTGACGTCGGACGCGTGGGGCAGCGGCGGCGCCCTCGCCATCGCGGGGCAGGTCGGCTACCAGCTCGTGGGCGGCGTGGTGCTGGGCCTGGCCGTCGCGCGCGGCGGCGTACTCCTCCTCGCGCGGAGCGCGCTGCCGGCCTCCGGGCTGGCCCCGCTCGCGACCCTGGCCATCGCCTTCGGGGCCTTCGCCGTCGCCGGGGTGGCGGGCGCGAGCGGGCTGATGGCGATCTACGTCGCGGGGCTGGTGCTCGGCAACGCGCGGCTGCCCCACCGGAGCACGACCGACAGCTTCGTCGAGGGACTGGCCTGGCTCGCCCA
>JBQGFI010000310.1:0-5984 GCA_052040065.1 Marmoricola sp. | reverse complement strand
GGTGACGGCCCCGGCCGCACGTGGCTGAACAGCCGGGGCCTCGACCGGGCGCCGAGCCGGCTCGGCTCCCGGAGTGCCACCCGTGTGCCCGGCGCCCCGTCGTTCATGCGGACCCGGTCACGGTGCCCAGCTCCACCGCCTACCGGCTCCTCACCGAGGCTGGCTCAGCTCGGCACGTCGGGGAGCGCACGGGTGGCGACCAGCTTGGCGGCGAGGTCGCGCAGCTTCTCGTTGCTGTGCGAGGAGAGTCGGCGCAGCAGCAGGAAGGAGCCGGTCTCGTCGAGCCCGAAGCGCTCCATCAGGATGCCCTGCGCCATCCCGATCGTGTGGCGCGAGGCGAGGGCCGTCTCGAGCCCCTCGACCTCGCGCGCGGCCGCCAGGGTGTACGCCGCCAGGTTGGCCCACACCAGCGCGGCATCGACGTCGTCGCGGTCGGCGAAGCGACCGAGCCGGTCGGCATACATGTTGATGGCGCCGAAGGGACGCCCGTCGGAGACGAGCCGGGCGCTGAGCAGCGATCCGACGCCGAGCCGCGCGGCCTGCGGACCCCAGCTCGGCCAGCGCGCGTCGCGACCCACGTCGGCACTGACGTACCAGTCGCCCTCCTCGGCGGCCTCCAGGCACGGGCCCTCGCGCAACTCGTACTGGAGCGCGTCGGCGTCGGACGCGAGTCCGGAGGAGCAGGCCAGGGAGCGGTAGCCGGCGCCGTGCCGGACGGTGAGGCTGACGTGGTCGGCGTCACCGACGATGGCGAGCGTCTGGGCCACCAGGGTGTCGGCGTCGATCCGGTCGGACCCCGACGCGGCGGCCTCGGCGAGCCATCCGGCGAGCCCGTGCTCCCCCGAGGGAGCACGGTCGGGTGTGGGTGGGCGCACGGGATCCTCCGCGGGGTCGCGACGACGGGGCCTCGGGCTGGACCTCGGCACATCGTAGGACGCGACCTCCGACGCCGCGCAGGGCGTGCCGCGCTCGGCCGGGCGCGACCGCACCGAGGCACACCGATCCTCCCGGTCGGTACTCCCAGGCGGTCCGTCCGGGCGCCTGACGGCCGGCCCCGGAGGCGGCGTGGCTCAGCCGGCGCGGTCGCCGATGGCGGAGCGCAGCTCGCCGAAGATCCGCGTCAGGACCCGCGAGACCTGCATCTGCGTCACGCCGACGTCCTCCGCGATCTCGCGCTGGGTCAGGTCGTCGAAGAAGCGCATCCGCAGGATGCGCCGGTCGCGCTCGCCGAGCTGTCGCACGACCGGAGCCAGCAGCATGCGGGCCTCGGCGGCGGCACCGCCGCCGTCGCCGTCGTGCGGCAGCAGCTCGTGGAGGGCCGGCGCGTCGTGCTCGCCGCCGACCGGCTTGTCGAGCGAGGTGGGCACGTAGCAGCTGCGGACGGCGAGTGCCTCGACCACGTCCTCGAGCGGCGCCCCGATGTCGGCGGCGAGCTCCTCGGCGGTCGGGTCCCGGCCCAGGTCGCCGGCCATCGCCGACTGGGCGCGCAGCACCTGCATCTGCACCTCCTGGACCCGACGGGGCGGGCGCACCACCCAGCCGCGGTCGCGGAAGTGGCGGCGCAGCTCACCGAGCACGGTCGGCACGCAGTAGCTGGCGAAGCTGTCGGCGGCGGCCGGGTCGAAGCGCCGCGCCGCGGAGCAGAGGCCGACGTAGGCGACCTGCTCCAGGTCGTCGTCGGACTGGCCCCGGTTGCGGTAGCGGCTCGCGAGCGCCGTGGCCATCGGCATGTTGAGGGAGATCAGCCGGGTGCGCAGGCGCCGCTCCTCCCGCGGGTCGGTGCAGCCGGCAAGCTGCTCCACGCACGCGGCGGTCTGCTCGTCGCGCAGACGTCGGGCGGCCGCCGTGCGCTCGTGACGGGGCGAGGCGGGCCGAGCGGGCAGGGCCGTCAGCGGCGCGGTGCCCCCGACGGTCGGTGAGATGGCGGAGACGGACATGTCGAACCCCCTGTGGGGTCGGTGCCGCGGCACGGTGCACCGGCGCCGGCCGGTCGGCCGACGCGATGAGCGATGACGCGGAGAAGGCGGTGCGCCGGTAGCTACAGCGCACGAAGAGTGGTGGAGACCCGCCTCGACTCGACGAGGTCGTCCTGACGACGGGCGCTGCTTGCCGCGTCGTCTTCCGCTCGTACCCCGGTCCCGGCAAGTCATGCCGGGACCGGCTGGTCGATCCTGCGCATGGGGTCCGGACGCCCCGGGTAACCCGGCCCTCCGCAGCGTCACCGACAGCGAGGAGCTGGCACATCACATGAAGGCAGTCACGTGGCAGGGCGTCCGCGACGGCAGGGTCGAGCAGGTGCCGGACCCCCGCATCGAGCAGCCGAACGACGCCATCGTCAAGATCACCTCGTCGGGCCTGTGCGGCTCCGACCTCCACCTCTACGAGACGCTCGGTCCCTTCATGGGCCAGGGCGACGTGCTGGGCCACGAGCCCATGGGCATCGTGGAGGAGGTCGGTCCCGAGGCCGGCGACCTGAAGGTCGGCGACCGGGTGGTGCTGCCCTTCCAGATCTGCTGCGGCCACTGCTGGATGTGCACCCAGGGTCTCCCCACGCAGTGCGAGACCACCCAGGTGCGCGACCAGGGGATGGGCGCGGCCCTCTTCGGCTTCAGCAAGCTCTACGGCGAGGTGCCGGGAGCGCAGGCGGAGTACCTGCGCGTGCCGCAGGCGCAGTACATGCCCATCAAGGTGCCCCAGGGTCCGCCCGACGACCGCTTCCTCTTCCTCAGCGACGTGCTGCCCACCGCCTGGCAGTCCGTGGCGTACGCCGACGTGCCCGAGGGCGGCACGCTGCTCGTGCTGGGGCTCGGACCGATCGGGGAGATGGCGACGCGCATCGCGCTGCACCAGGGCCGGCGCGTCATCGCCGTCGTCCTGGTGCCCGAGCGCCTGGCCCGCGCCGCGGCGGCCGGGGCCGAGGTCATCGACCTGCAGCAGGTCGACGACGTCGCCGAGGAGGTCCGCTCGCGCACAGCGGGGCGCGGTGCCGACTCGGTGGTCGACGCCGTCGGCATGGAGGCGCACGGCTCGCGCGTCGCCGCGGCCGGTCAGAAGGTGCTCGGCATGCTGCCGTCGAGCCTCTCCGCCAAGGTGATGAGCGTCGCCGGGGTCGATCGCATGAGCGCGATCTACACCGCCATCGACGCCGTGCGTCGCGGGGGCACCATCTCCCTCATCGGCGTCTACGGCGGCCAGGCCGACCCGATGCCGATGCTCACGCTCTTCGACAAGCAGGTGCAGCTGCGCATGGGGCAGGCCAACGTCAAGCGCTGGGTCGACGACCTCATGCCGCTGCTCCTCGACGACGCTGACCCCCTGGGCACCGAGAGCTTCACCACCCACCGGATGCCGCTCGACCAGGCCCCCCAGGCCTACGAGCAGTTCCAGAAGAAGACCGACGGCACGGTCAAGGTCGTCTTCACGCCGTAGTCCCCGGCGGGCGGGGCAGCACCGGCGTCGACGGCGCGACCGGGGACGGTCATGATGGCCCTCTCGGCCCACTGCGCCCACCGACCCCGAGGAGACGCCATGAGCAGCCCCGCCTACCAGGTGACCGACCCGTCGACCGGCGAGGTCACGCAGACCTTCGACCACGCCTCCGACGCCGACGTCGAGGCCGCGCTGGCGGCGAGCGCGGCGGCGTACCGCTCCTGGCGCGCCCGGCCGATGTCCGAGCGTGCGGCCGTGGTCACGAAGGTGGCGGCGCTCTTCGCCGAGCGCGCCGACGAGCTCGCGGCGATCGCCACGCAGGAGATGGGCAAGCCCGGGTCGGAGGGCGTCGAGGAGGCGGAGTTCTGCCAGGCGATCTTCGACTACTACGCCGACGAGGGCCCGACCCTGGCGGCCGACCAGCCGATCAAGTCCGTCTCCGGCGGCCAGGCGAGGGTGCAGCGGCTGCCGATCGGCCCGCTGCTGGGGATCATGCCGTGGAACTTCCCCTTCTACCAGATCGCCCGCTTCGCGGCGCCCAACCTGGTGCTCGGCAACACCATCATCCTCAAGCACGCCGAGTCGGTGCCGCGCTCGGCGTTGGCGGTGCAGCAGATCATGGACGACGCGGGCGTGCCCGAGGGCGTCTACCAGAACCTCTTCGCCACGCACGAGCAGATCGAGACCATCATCGCCGACCCCCGCATCCAGGGCGTGTCGCTCACCGGGTCGGAGCGCGCGGGCTCCGTGGTCGCGTCGCTGGCCGGCAAGCACCTGAAGAAGTGCGTGCTGGAGCTCGGCGGCTCGGACCCGATGGTCGTGCTCGACACCGACGACCTCGACGGCCTGGTGGGCGACGCCTGGGACTTCCGCACCTACAACACCGGCCAGGCGTGCAACTCCAACAAGCGGATGATCGTGCGGGAGGAGCTCTTCGACGACTTCGTCGCCAAGCTGACCGAGAAGGCGAAGGCGGTCGAGTCCTACGCCCCGCTCTCGTCCCGCCGGGCCGCGGAGCTGCTCGCCGAGCAGGTGGATGACGCCGTCTCCAAGGGTGCGACGCTGCACGCCGGTGGTGTGCTGGGCGAGGCGCCGGCGGCGTACTTCTCGCCGGCGGTGCTCACGGGTGTCACTCCCGACATGCGGGCCTACGCCGAGGAGCTCTTCGGCCCCGTCGCGGTCGTCTACAAGGTCGGCTCCGACGAGGAGGCGCTCGCGCTCGCCAACGACACGACCTACGGGCTCGGTGGGGCGGTCTTCAGCACCGACGTCGCCCGTGCGGAGCGCGTCGCGCAGCAGCTCGAGGTCGGCATGGCCAACGTCAACACGACGGCGGGGGAGGGCGCGGAGATCCCCTTCGGCGGGGTGAAGCGCTCCGGCTTCGGGCGCGAGCTGGGCCCGCTGGGCATGGACGAGTTCGTCAACAAGCGGATGTACTACGTGCAGGACTGACGGCGAGCGCGGGCGACGGCACCGCCACGACGGCCGGCCTCCTCCCGGGGTGACTCGGGGAGGAGGCCGGCCGCGCTGTCGCGTGGATCAGCGCGTGGCGAGGCGCGAGCGCAGCTGCTGCGCGGGGCGCTGCTGCTCACCCTGCTGAGCGCCCATCACCACGAGCACGGCGGTGATCGCGGGGATCGCCCACTGCACGAGTCGCAGCTGCTGCTGGGCGGTGCGCAGCTCCTCGGAGCTGCCTGCGCCGGGCTCGGTGGCGCCGGGAGCGCCCTCGTGCTGGTGCTGCTCGACGGTCCTGCCGAGCAGGCCGCTGTAGAGGGTCAGTCCCGCGGCCGCCACGGTGAGCGTGAGCTTCACCGCGGTGTTGACGCCGGCGCCGTCCTGCTGCTTGACGCGGTCGCGCTCGGCGACGATCAGCCCACCGCCGCCGACGGCATGGGCGAGGACGGCGCCGCTGACGACGGGCGACCAGCGCTTCCAGCCGACCGAGGAGAGCCGCAGCCGCTCCTGGGGGTCGTGGGCGACGGCGGCGACACCGTTGAGCCCGACCGCTCCCATCAGGGAGCCGCCGAACCAGGTGGCCAGGCCGAGGTCGTGCAGGCTGCGGACGAGGGTGTTGCGGGAGGACATCGAGACTCCGGTCGTCGGGGGTGCGTGGGGGGGCGCTCGGGTCTGGGACGCCTGGGGCAGGGGTTTACCCGTCGCGGGTCGCGCCATGCGGCCACCCACGGCCGCTCAGGACGGCGACGGTGTCCAGGGCCTCCACGTCGCGCCGTCCCAGTGACGGTGCAGACGGGCATCGGCGGGGTCGCGGTACCAGCCGGGCTCGCGCGTGACGGCAGCCACCGGACGGGGCGGCGGTGGGCCCACCTCGCGCACGGCGGGCGAGCCGGTCGTCGTCGATCCGGGTCAGGCGGTGGGCGGTTGCGGCGCCGATCGAGGACGGTTGTGAACGAGACATGGGATCCCCCGGAGCGGGCGGCGGCGTGGGCGCATCACCGGGTCCGGGGCATCGCGCGACCACCGAACCACACGCCGGGCCCGGTGTCCACGCACCGCCCGGCGTCAGGCACGCAGCTGGGAGGCGAGCGGGCACTCGA
>JBQGFI010000309.1:0-1709 GCA_052040065.1 Marmoricola sp. | reverse complement strand
CCGCGCGCAGGGGATCACGACGCTCGGCGTCTGCTTCCTGCACGCCTACGCCAACCCCGAGCACGAGGAGCGGATGCGCGCCGTGCTCGCCGAGGAGCACCCCGACGCCGTGGTCTCGCTCTCCAGCCAGGTGCTGCGGGAATACCGCGAGTACGAGCGCGCGATGACGACGCTGGTCGACGCGGCCGTGAAGCCGCGGCTCTCGGCGTACGTCAACAACATCAAGGCGCGCCTCACCTCCTACGACGACCGCGAGCTGCCCTTCTACGTGATGAAGAGCAACGGCGGCGTGCTGAGCGCCGACGAGGTGGTGCACCAGCCGATCACCACCGTGCTCTCGGGTCCGGCGGCGGGCGCGCTGGGCGCGGCCCTGATCGCCCAGGTCGCGGGCTTCGACAAGGTGCTCACCTCCGACGGCGGCGGCACCTCCACCGACGTCAGCGTGGTCATCGACGGCGAGCCGACGCTGACCACCGAGGGAGCGGTCGGGGCCTTCCCGTCGAAGATCCCGATGATCGACGTGGTCACGGTGGGGGCCGGCGGCGGCTCGATCGCCTGGCTCTCGCCCGAGGGCACGCTCAAGGTGGGGCCGCAGTCGGCCGGCGCCGACCCCGGTCCGCTCTGCTACGGCAAGGGCGGCGAGGACGTCACCATCACCGACGCCCACGTCTTCCTCGGCCGGATCCCCCCGCACCTGCTGGGCGGTGAGATCCCGCTCGACGTGGAGGCGGCCCGTGCCGGCGTGGCCGAGCTCGCCGCGCGCCTGGACCTGACCCCCGAGGCGTGCGCCGGCGGCGTGCTGGAGATCTCGGCGTGGAACCAGGCCAACGCGCTGCGCCAGGTCACCGTCAAGCGCGGGCTCGACGTCCGCGACTTCACGCTCGTCACCTTCGGCGGCTCCGGCTCGCTGCTGCTGTGCCGGCTGGTCGACATCCTCGGCCTGCGGGCGGTCCTGGTGCCGCCCAACCCGGGCAACGTCTCGGCCTTCGGCCTGCTGACCGTCGACGTCAAGAACGACTACGTGCAGACCCACGTCTCGCTCGCCGAGGCGCTGAAGCCGGGCGACGTCGCCGCGGTCTACGACGGCCTCGCCACCCAGGCGGCCGAGGCGCTGGCCAAGGAGGGCTTCGCGCCCGCGCAGCACCAGTTCGTCCGCACCGCCGACCTGCGCTACTTCGGCCAGGCCTTCGAGGTGCGCGTCGCCGTGCCCGAGGGCGAGGTCGACCAGGCGCTGCTCGACGAGGTGGCCCGGCGCTTCCACGCCGAGCACCGCGGGCTCTACGGCTACGACTTCGCCGACGACGCGAGCCAGCAGGTCGAGTGGGTCAACCTCCGGGTCTCCGGGGTCGGCCCGATCCAGCGCCCCGAGATCCGGCGCCACGAGACAGTGACCTCCAGCGGCCGCGACCTCGGGACCCGCCGCGTCTGCTTCGACGCGGCGGCCGGGTGGAGCGACGTACCGCTGCACTGGCGGACCGACCTCGCGCCCGGCACCGTCGTCGACGGCCCCGCCGTGATCGAGGAGTTCGGCTCCACGGTGCCGCTGCACCCGGGCTTCACCGCCCGCATCGACGACCACCTCAACATCATCGTGACCAGGAAGGCCGACCAGTGAGCGACTCCCGCAGCGTGGTTCCTGAGGAGCCGAGGGACGAGGCGTCTCGTCGGGTGGTTCCTGAGGAGCCGAGGGACGAGGCGTCTCGTCGGGT
>JBQGFI010000308.1:0-2892 GCA_052040065.1 Marmoricola sp. | reverse complement strand
GCTCGTGATCGTGGCGGCGGTGCTCCTCATCGCCTTCGCCACCGCCGCGGCCGGCCCGATCGCCTTCGTGGCCTTCCTCTCCGGCCCGATCGCCGCGCGCCTGGTCGGCGGAGGCGGCTCCCTGATGGTGCCGGCCGCCCTCGTCGGCGCGCTGCTCGTGCTCGTCGCCGACCTCGCCGGCCAGTACGCCTTCGGGGCGCGCTACCCGGTGGGCGTCATCACCGGCAGCGTGGGAGCGCCGTACCTCGTCTACCTGCTCGTCCGCACCAACCGCTCCGGAGGCTCGCTGTGACCGACGCCCACCGTCTCGACGTCCAGTCCGTCACCCTGGGGTACGGCGACCGCACCGTCGTCGAGGGTCTCGACCTCACCGTGCCGCCGGGGCGCATCACCGCGATCGTCGGCGCCAACGCCTGCGGCAAGTCCACGCTGCTGCGGGCCATGTCGCGGCTGCTCGCGCCGAGCGAGGGCCAGGTCCTGCTCGACGGCAAGGACCTGAGGCGCACCCCGACGAAGGAGGTCGCCCGCACCCTCGGGCTGCTGCCCCAGTCGCCGATCGCGCCCGAGGGCATCGTCGTGGCCGACCTGGTCTCGCGGGGCCGGCACCCGCACCAGCGGCTGGTGGCCCGCTGGACCCCCGACGACGACGCGGCCGTCGCGGAGGCCCTCGCGGCCACCGACACGACCGACCTGGCCGACCGCCCGGTCGACGAGCTCTCGGGCGGCCAGCGCCAGCGGGTGTGGATCGCGATGGCGCTGGCCCAGCAGACCGACCTGCTGCTGCTCGACGAGCCGACGACGTTCCTCGACGTCAACCACCAGGTCGAGGTGCTCGACCTGCTCACCGACCTCAACCGCCTGCGCGGCACCACCATCGTGATGGTGCTGCACGACCTCAACCTCGCCGCCCGGTACGCCGACCACCTCGTCGCCGTGCGCGAGGGGCGGCTGCACGCCAGCGGCGAGCCCGGCCGGGTGCTGACGGCCGACTGCGTGGAGCAGGTCTTCGGGATGCGCAGCCAGGTGATCGCCGACCCGGTCTCGGGCAAGCCGCTGGTGCTGCCCATCGGACGGCACCACACGGCCGAGGTCACGCTCGGCACGGCGCCGCTGCAGGAGGCTCGGGGCCTCAGCCGCTGAGGTCGCGCGAGCGCTGGTCCAGGCCGAGCTCGCCGTAGGGGTAGTCGGCGACCTCCAGCGCGCTGGCCGTGTCGAGCAGGTCGCGCTCGGTGCCCTCCAGGTCGACCTCGGCCGCGCCCAGGTTGTCGCGCAGCTGCTCGGTCGTGCGCGCCCCGAGGATCACCGAGGTGACCGACGGCCGCCCGCGCAACCACGCCAGGGCCACCTGGGGCGTGCTCAGGCCGCGAGCGCGGGCCACCTGGTCGACGGCGTCGATGATGCGCCAGGTGCGCTCGTTGCCCCTGCGGTCCCACGCCTCCATGCCGCGGTCCGGGTCCTCGCCGAGCCGGGTGGCGCCCGTCGGGCGCTGGTCGCGGTGGTACTTCCCGGAGAGCCAGCCACCGCCGAGGGGGCCCCAGGGCAGCAGGCCGAGCCCGGCGTCGAGCGCGGCCGGCACCACCTCCCACTCCACCTCGCGGGCGATCAGGCTGTACTGCGGCTGCAGCGTCACGGGCGCGACCAGCCCGAGCTCGCGAGCGAGGTGGCAGGCCTTGGTCAGCTGCCAGCCGGTGTAGTTGGAGAAGCCGTAGTAGCCGACCTTGCCGGACCGCACGAAGCCGTCGAGCGTCGTCAGCGTCTCCTCCAGCGGGGTGTGCGGGTCCCAGGCGTGCACCTGGTAGAGGTCGACGTGGTCGAGCCCGAGCCGCCGCAGCGAGCCGTCGAGGGCCCGGGTCAGGTGGCGTCGGGAGGCGCCGACGTGGTTGGGCTCGCTCGTGCCGATGGGGAAGCGGCCCTTGGTGGCGAGCACCACGGCGTCGGTCACCTCGGCCGGGCGGGCGGCGTACCAGCGGCCGATGATCTCCTCGCTGGTCCCCGCGGAGTAGACGTCGGCGGTGTCGACCAGGGTGCCGCCGGCCTCGACGAAGGCGTCGAGCTGGTCGTGGGAGCCGGACTCGTCGGTCTCGGCGCCGAAGGTCATCGTGCCGAGGGCGAGCTCGGAGACCGAGCAACCGCTCCGGCCCAGGTTTCGGTAGCGCATGGCGTGGCCGTACCCAGCGGGGGAGGACACATCACTTGACGTCATGTATCTTGACGTCGAGAGACATTGCGTCGTCCCACGAGCGGACGGGTAAGGCTGGGCTTACTTCCCGGCGCCACCGTCCCGGCGGCAAGATGGCGACAGACCACGAGACTCATCGAGGAGCAAGCAGATGGCCAGTGCGGACAGCTTCGGAGCCAAGGACACCCTCGAGGTGGACGGCAAGACCTACGAGATGTACCGCCTGGATGCCGTGACCGGCGACGGTCTCGACGTCGCGTCGCTGCCCTTCAGCCTCAAGGTGCTGCTCGAGAACCTGCTGCGCACCGAGGACGGCGCCAACATCACCGCCGACGACATCCGCGCCCTCGCGGGATGGGACGCCGACGCGGAGCCCGACAAGGAGATCCAGTTCACGCCGGCCCGCGTGATCATGCAGGACTTCACCGGCGTGCCCTGCGTCGTCGACCTCGCCACCATGCGCGAGGCGATGGAGGAGCTGGGCGGCGACCCGAGCAAGATCAACCCGCTCGCCCCGGCCGAGCTGGTCATCGACCACTCGGTGATCGCCGACGTCTTCGGCACCCCGGAGTCCTTCGAGCGCAACGTCGAGATCGAGTACGAGCGCAACCGCGAGCGCTACCAGTTCCTGCGCTGGGGCCAGGGCGCCTTCGACGACTTCAAGGTCGTCCCGCCCGGCACCGGCATCGTCCACCAGGTCAACATCGAGCACC
>JBQGFI010000307.1:0-1669 GCA_052040065.1 Marmoricola sp. | reverse complement strand
ATGACGTCCCACGCCGGCGTCTCCCAGGCCACCTCGACGCCGAGCCGCTTGGCGATCTCGGTCGCCACGTCGATGTCGAAGCCCTCGTACTCGCCGGACTGCTCGTCGAGCGACGACTGCGGCGGGTACGCCGGGTCGGTCGAGACGGTCAGCGTGCCCGCGTCGCACACCTCGGCCATCAGGTCGGTGGGCTCACCCTCGGCGCAGACGCCGTCGCTCGCCGGCTCGCCGCCCCCACCGGACGCCTCCCCGTCCGAGGAGCCCCCTCCCCCGCCGCCGCAGGCCGCGAGCACGGTCAGGAGGAGCAGACAGACCAGGGCGAGGAGCGTCTTGAAGCGCATGAGGGTGCCTTCCTGCGGGCTGGAGGTTGCGCGCAGGATGCCACGTTGCTGACCCGTGAGTCAGCAACGCGGCCGACAGCGACACCGCATCGTGACCCCTGGTCCAGACCTCAGGTGAGCTTGCCGTCGAGCACCGTCGGGCGGCCCCGCAGGAAGGTCGCGACCACCCGGCCGGGCAGCTCGCGACCGGCGTACGGCGTGTTGCGCGAGAGCGACGCGGTCTCTGCGGGGTCGACCACGCGCGTGGCGGCGGCGTCGTCGAGCACCACGTTGGCGGGCTCCCCGACCTCGATCGGGCGCCCGTGACCGGCGAGCCGGCCGATGCGCGCGGGGGCGTAGGACATCCGCTCGGCCACGCCCGCCCAGTCGAGCGCGCCGGTGTCGACCATCGTCTGCTGCACGATCGAGAGCGCGGTCTCGAGGCCGAGCATGCCGAAGGCGGCGGCCGGCCACTCGCAGTCCTTGTCCTCGTGCGGGTGGGGCGCGTGGTCGGTGGCGACGACGTCGATGGTGCCGTCGGCGAGGCCCGCCCGCAGCGCGGCGACGTCGGAGGCCGAGCGCAGCGGTGGGTTGACCTTGTAGATCGGGTCGTAGGTGGCGGCCAGCTCGTCGGTCAGCAGCAGGTGGTGCGGGCAGGCCTCGGCCGTCACGGCCCAGCCCTTGCTCTTGGCCCAGCGCACGATCTCGACCGACCCCGCGGTCGACACGTGGCACACGTGCAGCCGGGAGCCGACGTGGGCGGTGAGCAGGCAGTCGCGGGCGATGATCGCCTCCTCGGCGACCGCGGGCCAGCCCTGCAGGCCGAGCCGGCCGGAGAGCTCGCCCTCGTTCATCTGCGCGCCCTCGGTGAGCCGCGGCTCCTGCGCGTGCTGCGCGACGACCCCGTCGAAGGCCTTGACGTACTCCAGCGCCCGGCGCATCAGCACCGGGTCGGCGACGCAGTGGCCGTCGTCGGAGAAGACCCGCACGCGCGCGGCCGAGTCGGCCATCGCGCCGAGCTCGGCGAGCCGCTCGCCGCCGAGCCCGACCGTCACGGCGCCCACCGGCTGCACGTCGCAGTAGCCGGCCTCGGTGCCCAGCCGCCAGACCTGCTCCACGACGCCGGCGGTGTCGGCGACCGGCGCCGTGTTGGCCATGGCGTGCACCGCGGTGAAGCCGCCCATCGCCGCCGCGCGGGTGCCGGTCTCGACGGTCTCGGCGTCCTCGCGTCCCGGCTCGCGCAGGTGGGTGTGCAGGTCGACCAGGCCCGGGAGGGCGACCAGACCCTCGGCCTCGACCACCTCCGCGCCGTCCGCGCTCAGGTCGTGGCCGACCTCGGCCACCACGCC
>JBQGFI010000306.1:0-3146 GCA_052040065.1 Marmoricola sp. | reverse complement strand
AGCGACTGGCACGCCTGGGCCGGCCACGACGACATCGCCTTCCCCCACGTCCCGGGACACGAGCTGGCGGGGGAGGTGGCCGAGGTCGGCGCCGGCGTCGAGCGGTGGCGGGTGGGCGACCGGGTCACGGTGCCCTTCGTGTGCGGCTGCGGGCGCTGCACGTGGTGCCGGGAGGGCCAGGCGCAGGTGTGCCCCGACCAGGAGCAACCGGGCTTCACCCACTGGGGCTCCTTCGCGGAGTACGTCGCGCTGCACGCGGCCGACACGAACCTGATCGGCCTCCTCGACGAGGTCGACCACGTGACGGCGGCCAGCCTGGGCTGTCGCTTCGCCACCGCCTACCGCGCCCTCGTCGGGCGCGCACGCGTCGAGCCGGGCGAGTGGGTGGCCGTGGTCGGGGCCGGTGGCGTCGGCCTCAGCGCGGTCATGGTCGCCCGCGCCCTCGGTGCGCGCGTGGTTGCCGTCGACCGCAACGACGAAGCGCTCGCCGCTGCGCAGGACCTCGGCGCCGAGCACGTCGTGCGCGCGTCCGGCCTCGATGTGCCGGCCGCCGTGCACGAGCTGACGGGTGGTGGCGCGCACGTGGCGCTGGACGCGGTCGGCACGGGGCAGACGTGCGCCGACGCCGTGCTCAGCCTGCGGCGGCGTGGGCGGCACGTCCAGGTGGGACTGCTGCCGGCCGCTGCCGGACACCCGCGGGTGCCGATGGACCGGGTGATCGCGTGGGAGCTCGACCTGCTCGGCAGCCACGGCATGGCCGCGGCCGACTACCCGGCGATGATGGCGCTGATCGCGGCCGGTGAGCTGCGTCCGCAGCGTCTCGTGGAGCGCACGATCGGGCTCGAGGAGGCCGCCGGACTGCTGCCGCGCTTCGACAGCGCCACCGTCGCCGGCATCACGGTCATCGACCCGTCGCGCTGAGGGAGCGCAGCACCTCTGCCATGTCGGGCTCCGCGGTGCCCCGGTTCCACGGCATGCGGGCCAGGGCCGCGCCCATGGCGCAGGTGTCGGAGACGGCCGCGACGACCAGGCCGGCGCCGATGCCGCCGGCCAGCCACTTCAGGCGCGGCACCAGCACCGAGCCGCCGACCCCGGTGGCGACGAGGGCTCCGGCCAGGAACCGCACCTGGCGCTCGAGCTGCCAGGTCTCGCGGCCGCGGCGTACGGGCGCACCCGAGGCCTCCCACGCCGCCATGCCGCCCTCGAGGACGCGCAGGCCGGGCAGACCCGCACCCGCCAGCGCCTGCTCGGCCTGACCGGCGCGGACGCCGGAGCGGCACACCAGCACCACCTCGTCGTCGAGGTGGCGGGTGAGCTCGGCGCGGTGCTCGCGCAGCAGGTCGAGCGGCACGTTCCACGAGCCGGGGATGTGCACGGTCTCGAACTCGGCCGGCGTCCTCACGTCGAGGACGCGGACCTCGCCGGACTCGAGACGCTCGGCCAGTGTGGCGACGTCGAGCGAGCGGGACGTGGTGGTGGGCATGGGGGTTCCTTCCGGGTGGGGGTCAGGGGTGTGGGTCAGACGAGGGCGGGCAGGGCCCGGGCGGCGGTCCACACGGCCACGACGACCAAGAGGGCGGTGAAGGCGGTGTGGAGGCGTGCCGGGTCGAGGCGGCGGGCCAGCCAGGTGCCGGTGACGGCACCGACCACGGCCAGGCCGGTCAGCAGCGCGACCAGCGACCAGTCGGGGTGCTCGGTCGCACCGAGGCGTACGACGAGTGCCGCGGCCGAGGTGACGGTGATGACGACCAGGGAGGTGCCGGCGGCCCGACCGATCGGCAGCCCGAGGGCGAGCACGAGGGCCGGGACGACGAGGAAGCCGCCGCCGACGCCGAGGAAGCCGGTGAGCAGGCCGATGCCGGTCGCGGTCACCAGCACCTTCACGGCCCGCGGGCACGCGCAGGTGAAGGTGGGGGAGAAGGTGATGATCGGCTCCTCCGACCCGTGCTCGGCCCGGTGCTCGCCGCCACGCCCGCGGCGCAGCCGCCGCACGGTCATCAGGCCGGCGACGAGGAGCAGCAGGGCCGCGAAGGCGAGCAGGAGCACCTCGTCGGCGACGGCTCCGGCTGCGGTCGCACCGAGCGCGGCGCCACCGACGGCCACCGCACCGAACGCGAGCCCGCGGCCCACGAGCACGGTGTCGGCGCCCCCGGCACGCCGCGCGGCCGTCGCCCCCACCAGGGAGGTGGCGGCGACCACGGCCAGCGACCCCGTGGTGGCCTGCCCGGCACCCTGGCCGAGCGCCAGCATGACCGGGACGGCCAGGATCGAGCCGCCGCCACCGAGCAGGCCCAGGCTGAGCCCGATGAGCAGCCCGGCGAGCCCGGCGACGAGCAGGAGCAGCGGGCTCACGCCGCCTCGGCGGTGAGCGGCAGCCCGACCTCCGTCGCCTCGTCGAAGGCGTCGTCGACGGCCACCACCCGGCGACCGGCGGCGGCCACGAAGGACGCGGCGACCGAGGCCCGGTAGCCACCGGCGCAGTGCACCCAGACCTCGCCTGCCGGTACCTCGGCGAGCCGCGAGGGGATCTCGTGGATGGGGATGTTGACCGCGCCCTCGATGTGGCCGGCGGCGTACTCGTCGGCGCGACGGACGTCGAGCACGGCCACTGCGCGGTGGTGGCGCACGTGGGCGAGGTCGGCGAAGGTCGCCGTCGGGTACGACGCCAGCGCCGTGCCGGTGCCGGCGACCCAGTCGTCGGGCGACCCGGTGGCGGCTGCGGCGGGTCGCTCGATGCCGATCCGCACCAGCTCGCGCTGGGCCTCCGCGACGTCGTCGGCGGTCTCGCCGAGCAGCACCAGCGGGGTGCCCCACTCGACCAGCCAGCCGAGGTAGGTCGAGAAGGCGCCGTCCAGGCCGAAGTTGAAGGAGCCCGGCACGTGGCCCGTCGCGAAGACGCTGCGGCTGCGGAGGTCAACGACCCACTCACCGGCCTCGATGGCCCGGCGGATGCGGGCGGGATCGGCGACGTCGGGAGCCGACAGGTCGGGGGCGCCGGGACCGGCCGAGTTGAGCGGTGCCATGTGCGCGTAGTAGGCGGGGTAGTCCGACAGCCCCGCGAGCAGCTCGCGCACCCAGGACTCCCGGTCCTGCAGCAGGACCGGGTTGCCGGCCCGCTCCGCTCCGATGGTCGAGGCGGTGGCCTC
>JBQGFI010000305.1:0-13729 GCA_052040065.1 Marmoricola sp. | reverse complement strand
GAGGTGCGAGCGCAGCGAGCCTCGAAGGGCCCGCCGCCCACGCGCACCACCCGGGTGGTCGAGGAGGTCGCGCAGCGACCGTCTCGAGACCCCCGCACCTTCCTCGGCTCACCGGGTCTCGAGACAGGCGCTGCGCGCCTTCCCCGACCACCCAGGATCCTCGGGTCCCTGAGGTGCGAGCGCAGCGAGCCTCGAAGGGCCCGCCATCCTCGCGCACCGCCCGAGGTGGATGGGCGTAGGGGACCCGGGGGTCAGACGAGGCGGTCGAGGAGGCCGGTGTCGACGTCGTAGAGGAAGCCGCCGACGGGGACGGTGTCGGGGATGAGGGGGTGGGAGCGCACCGAGCGGACGTCGTGCTCGAGGGCCGCGCGCTGGTCGGCGACGACGCCGAAGGTCTGCCAGGTGGCGTCGGTGCCGGCGGAGGCGGAGACGCGGTCGCGCAGCTCCTCCTGGGAGGCCGAGGCCATGGCGCAGCGGGTGTGCGGGACGACGAGGATGCGTCGCACCTGGAGCAGGTGCACCCCGAGCACCAGCGCCTCCAGCGCCTGCGGGGTGACGCGGCCGCCGGGGTTGCGGAAGATCTTGGCGTCCCCGGGCTTGAGGCCGAGCATGCCGAGGGGGTCGATGCGGGAGTCCATGCAGGTCACCAGGGCGATGCCGGCGTGGGCCACGCCGTCGAAGCCGCCGAGGTCGAAGGTCTCGGCGAAGCGCTGGTTGGCGGCGAGGAGGTCGTCGAAGTCGCTGCTCACGCGCTCACCCTAGTGCGAGGCGCTGCCGCTGTCGCAGGGTCACCAGCGCCAGCAGCGCCGCCACCAGGGCGCAGACCGCGGCCCCGGCGAAGATGGTGGTGAGCTGCGTCAGACCGGCCTGCTCGATCAGCGCGGTGTACTCCGCGCAGCGGGTGCGGTTGCCGCCGCACACCTCGTTGGGCGAGGGCACGTCGGTCTGCACGGCGTAGTAGCGCCGCAGGCCGATCGTGGTGAGCGCGCTGATGCCGACGAGCATGCCGACCATCCGGGCCACGACGAGCAGGGCGCTGGCGACGCCGTGGACGTCGGGCCGCGTCGCGGCCAGCAGCGCCGCGTTGACCGGGGCGAGCGCGAGACCGAAGCCGAGGCCGGTCATGGCGAGCACCGCCACCGAGAGCAGGCTCTCCAGGGAGGTGGCGTCCCAGCGGGCCATCAGCACGAAGCCCGCGGCGGCCAGCAGCATGCCCGCGGCGGCGACGGGGCCGTGGGGGAGACGTCGCACCAGGTAGCCGCCGAGCAGGGCGCCCACCGGCAGCGCGACCAGGAACTCCACCAGCACCAGGGCCGCCTCGAGCTGGGAGCCCTCCGCGACGGTGAGGCGCGCGAAGATCGGGATGTCGACGAGGGCCGCGATGAGCGCGGAGCCGACGAAGAAGCTGACCACGACCGAGCCCCAGGCCGGCACCTCGGCGAAGGCGCCGCGAGGCACCAGCGGGTCGGCCGCACGGCGCTGGTGGAGCAGCAGCAGGACGGTGGCCACGAGCGAGCCGCCGAGGTACCAGGGGCCCGCGGGCGAGAAGACCTGCACCTCGGGGTCCGCGGTCGCGAAGGCGAGGATGACCCCGCCCAGGGCGAGCGCCAGCAGTCCCGCGCCGACGAGGTCGGCCTCGCGTGCGGCGCTGCCCCAGCGCCGCAGGTCGACGAGCGGGCGCGGCGCGACCAGCAGCCAGAGCAGCAGCCCGAGGCCCAGCAGCACCGTCACGGTGCCCACGGGGGAGAGCCAGATCGAGCCGTCGCCGCCGTAGGGGACGAAGGGGCCGCCCCACCGCACCGAGGTGACCAGGGCCCCGGGCTGGCGCATCACCAGCAGCACGCCGACCACCGTGAGCGCGAGCAGGAGCAGCCCGACCAGGTCGGGCCGACGTGGACGGGTGGACTCCACCGGCGCGACGGAGGTGCGCACCGCCAGGGTGCGGATCGCGGCGGCCAGGAGCAGCCCCACCGCCAGGTTGAGCCAGAAGATGTCGCGCCAGTCGCCCACGGCGAGCACGAGCGCCCCGAGCAGCGGGCCGAGCACGCTGCCGAGCTCCTGCACCGCGCCGACGACGCCGAGCGGCACCCCGCGGCGCTCGGGCGGGTAGAGGTCGGCGACGAGCGCCAGCGTCACCGGCACCAGGCCGCCGCCGCCCACGCCCTGCAGGAAGCGCCCCACGACCAGCGAGGGGAGGTCGTACGCCGCCGCGGTCACCAGCGAGCCGATCGCGAAGAGCACCAGCGACGCGAGCAGCACCGGCGTGCGGCCCCGGAGGTCGGCGATGCGGCCGATCAGGGGGAGCATCGCGACGTCGCCCAGCAGGCAGCCGCTGACGATCGGGGCGGCGCGCTGCAGCTCCTCCACCGAGAGGCCGCTGGCGGCCATCATGGCGGGCCGCGCGAGCACCACGACGTAGGTGTCGGCGGCCGCGAAGGCGACCGCCACCGCGGCCAGGCCGAGCAGCGACCGCGCCGCGCGGTCGGGCCGCTGCTCGCTCACGCCGGTCTCGCTCGGGGTCTCACTCAGCGGGAGCCTCGACCGTGACGTCCTCGTCGTAGTCGCTGAAGCCGAGGTCGTAGGTCACGTCGCCGCCGTCGGCGAAGAAGGGACCGGTGATCTCGACGGAGGTGGCGAAGCCGTCGTCGTCGATGCCGACGGTGGTCGGGTAGGTCACCGAGTCGTCGGCGCTCGGGATGATCCCCTTGACGGCCTCGCCGGGCAGCTCCCCGGTGTAGGTGGTCAGGATGGTCTCGCCCTCGCGGGTCTGCTCGCCCTCCTCGGGCTCCTGCAGCTGGGTGAGCAGCGAGGAGACGCCGGCCTCGGGGTCGGCGAAGTCGGCCGGGTCGGGCGCGCCGTACTCGCTCGGGTCGAGCTCGTTCCACCCCGGGCCGAGCAGGCCGAGCTGGGCGTAGACGACGCCGCCGACCGAGATGATCGGCACGTCGGCGGTGAAGCTGTTGAGGATGACCTTCACCTCGCCGTCGAAGGCCGGGGCCGGGGTGAGCACCCCGGTCGCCCCGAGGACGCCGTTGCCGCTCTCGGGCACGGACTCGGTGGCCAGGGCGATGCGGACGCTGGCGGCGTCGTCGAAGTTGGTCTTGGCCTCGGCCAGGACCTCCTCGACCGTCGGCTCGTCGCCCCCGGTCTCGTCGTCGCCGCCCCCGCACGCGGAGAGCGCCAGGGCGAGGGCGGGCAGCAGCAGCGTCAGGGAGGTACGTCGCACGGCGAGCGGCATGGCGTCAGCCTGCCACGGGGGAGGGGAGCGCGGCGGCGACAGGCCCGGAGCACGCGACCACGGGCTGGCTGCCGGGCGTGCCCGACCCGTCGCGGCGCAGCACCGGCTCCGGGAGGTCGACAGGGGCGCCGCTGTCGGCCGCGGCGGCCGGCGGTCCGGTGCCCACCCAGGCGAAGACCACGGCGTCCTCGCCCTTGAGGAAGCGGTGGCAGCGCACGCCGCCCGTGGCGCGGCCCTTGGCGGGGTACTCGGTGAAGGGCGTCACCTTGACCGCGCCCGCCTCGGTGCCGGGCAGGGCCGCGGACGACCCCGAGACGGTGACCACGACCGCGTCGGCCGGGTCGAAGGCGGTGAACGACACGACGTGGGCGCCGGCGCCGAGCTTGACGCCGGCCATGCCGCCGCCGCCACGCCCCTGGGGGCGGACGCCGCTCGCGGAGAAGTGCAGCAGCTGGCCCTCGCTGGTGACGAAGCAGAGCGTCTCGTCACCGCTGCGCAGCTCGACGGCGCCGACGACCTCGTCGCCGTCCTTGAGCGCCACGACCTCCCACTCGTCGCGGGAGAGGACCTCGGGGTTGACCCGCTTGACCACGCCCTGCCGGGTGCCGAGGGCGAGCCCGGCGGAGCGGGGGTCGAGACCGCTCAGGGCGAGCGGGCGCTCGCCGTCGAGGGTGATCAGCTCGCCGACCGGGACGCCGCCTTGGAGGTGGGGGTGGGAGGCGGTGCTCGGCAGCGTGGGCAGGTCGAGCACGCCCACCTTGACCAGGCGACCGGCCGAGGTGACCACCCCGACCTCGCCCCGGGCGGTGGCGGCGACGACGCTCACCACCACGTCGTGGCGGGCGCGGCCGCCGCCCTCACCGAGGGGGTCCTGCGTCGTGGTGCGGGCGAGCAGGCCGCTGGAGGAGAGCAGCACCCAGCACGGGTCGTCGGCGACCTCGAGGGGCGTGGCCGCCGAGGTCGCGGTCTGGCCCGAGGACGCGAGCAGCACCGTGCGACGGGGCGTGCCGTAGGTCTTGGCGACCTCCGCCAGCTCCTCGGAGACGACCTGCCGGAGCCGGGCGTCGTCGGCGAGGATCTCGTCGAGCTCCTCGATGGTGCGCCGCAGCTCCTCGGCCTCCTTGTCCAGCTCGAGCTTGGAGAAGCGGGTGAGGCGACGCAGCGGCATGTCGAGGATGTAGTTGGCCTGCAGCTCGGTGAGGTCGAAGACCGTCATCAGCCGCTCGCGCGCCTGCTCGGCGTTGTCGGACCCGCGGATCAGCTGGATGACCTCGTCGATGTCGAGGATCGCCGTCAGCAGGCCCTCCACCAGGTGGAGCCGGTCGGCGGCCTTGCCGCGACGGTGGGTCGAGCGCCGGCGCACCACCTCGAAGCGGTGCTCGAGGAACACCTCGAGCTGCTGCTTGAGGCCCAGGGTGCGCGGCTGGCCGTCGACGAGCGCCACGGCGTTGATGCCGAAGGACTCCTCCAGCGGGGTGCTGCGGAAGAGCTGCTCCAGCAGCGCCTCGGGGTGGAAGCCGTTCTTGACCTCGATCACCAGGCGCAGGCCCTGGGAGCGGTCGCTGAGGTCCTTGACGTCGGCGATGCCCTGCAGCTTCTTGGCCTGGACCAGCGACTTGATCTTCTCGATCACCCGCTCGGTGCCGACGCCGTACGGCAGCTCGGTGACCACGATGCCCTTGCGCCGTGCGGTGACCGACTCGATCCGGGTGGTCGCCCGCATCTTGAAGGTGCCGCGGCCGGTGGCGTAGGCGTCGCGGACGCCGTCGAGGCCGATGATCTTGCCCCCGGTCGGCAGGTCGGGCCCGGGCACGAAGCGCATCAGGGTGTCGAGGTCGGCGCCCGGGTGCTTGACCAGGTGGCGCAGCGCCTGCACCACCTCGACCAGGTTGTGGGGGGCCATGTTGGTGGCCATGCCGACGGCGATGCCGGCCGCGCCGTTGACCACCAGGTGCGGGATCGCCGCCGGGAGCACCGAGGGCTCCTGCTCGCGGCCGTCGTAGTTGGGCCGGAAGTCGACGGTGTCCTCGTCGATCGAGGCGGTCATCGCCTGGGCCGCCGGCGCCATGCGGCACTCGGTGTAGCGCATCGCGGCCGGGGGGTCGTCGGGCGACCCGAAGTTGCCGTGGCTGTCGACGGTCGGCAGGCGCATCGACCAGGGCTGGGCCATCCGCACCAGCGCGTCGTAGATGGCGCCGTCGCCGTGGGGGTGCAGCCGGCCCATGACCTCGCCGACGACGCGGGCGCTCTTGACGTGGCCGCGGTCGGGACGCAGCCCCATGTCGTGCATCGAGTAGAGGATGCGCCGCTGCACCGGCTTCAGGCCGTCGCGCGCGTCGGGCAGCGCGCGGGAGTAGATGACCGAGTAGGCGTACTCCAGGAAGCTCGACCGCATCTCCTCGCCGACGTCGATGTCGACGATGTGCTCCTCGAAGTCCTCGGGCGGGGGTGTGGTGCGGCGGGCCATGGGGGGATTCTCCCCAACGGCACCGGCCGTCGGAGACGGGGCACGCCGGTCGGTGCGGCCCGGTAGATTCGGCGGCGTGAGCGACGAGCAGCCGGTGCCGGTGTCCCGGGACTACCCGGAGCACTGGGAGGCCGACGTCCTGCTGCGCGACGGCCGCACCGCGCACCTGCGCCCGATCCTGGCCGACGACGCCGAGGGGCTGGTGGAGTTCTACGCCCAGGTCTCCCAGCAGTCGAAGTACTACCGCTTCTTCGCGCCGATGCCCGAGCTCTCCGACCGCGACGTCAAGCGCTTCACCCAGGTCGACCACCGCGACCGGGTCGCCTTCGTGATCACCCTCGCGGGCAAGATCCTGGCCGTCGGCCGCTACGACACCATCGAGCCCGAGGAGGCCGAGGTCGCCTTCCTGGTGCGCGACGACCACCAGGGCCGTGGCATCGGGCAGCTGCTGCTCGAGCACCTCGCGCAGGCCGGCCGCGAGCGCGGCCTGAAGCGCTTCGTGGCCGAGGTGCTGCCGGAGAACCGCCGGATGATCCAGGTCTTCCGCGAGCAGGGCTACGTCGTCAAGGGCGGCTGGGACGAGGGCGTGATGCACCTCGAGTTCGACATCGACCCCACCGAGACCTCGATCGGCGTGATCTCCGCCCGCGAGCACCGGGCCGAGGCGGCCTCGATCGCGGCCTTCCTCAACGCCCGGTCGGTGGCCGTGATCGGCGCCTCGCGCCGTCGCGACACGATCGGGGCGGTGCTGGTGCGCCACCTCGTGATGGGCGACTACGCCGGGCGCGTCTACGTCGTCAACCCCGCGGCCGACTCCGTCGCCGGCATGCCGTCCTACGACACCGTGCAGGACATCCCGGGCGACGTCGACGTGGCGGTGGTGGCCGTGCCCGCCGACAAGGTCACCGACGTCGTCCTCGACTGCGCCGCCAAGGGCGTCCACGGGCTCGTGGTGGTCTCCAGCGGCTTCGCCGAGACCGGCGAGGAGGGTCGGCGGCGGCAGCGGCAGCTGGTCGGCCTCGCCCGCTCCTACGGCCTGCGCCTGATCGGCCCCAACTGCCTGGGCGTGATCAACACCGCGGCCGAGGTCAGCCTCAACGCCTCGCTCGCGCCGGTGATGCCGCCGCGCGGCCGCGCCGGCTTCTTCTGCCAGTCCGGCGCGCTGGGCACCGCGATCCTGGAGAAGGTCCGCGGTCGCGGGCTCGGCCTGTCGACCTTCGTCAGCGCCGGCAACCGCGCGGACGTCTCCGGCAACGACCTGCTGCAGTACTGGGAGGAGGACGACGCGACCGAGGTCATCCTGCTCTACCTGGAGTCCATCGGTAACCCGCGCAAGTTCTCCCGCATCGCCCGGCGCGTCTCCCGCTCCAAGCCGGTGATCGCGGTGCGCTCGGGCCGCACCACCCAGGGCGTGCCGATGGGCCACGCCGTGCGCCAGATCGCCGCCCCGCCCGAGGCCGTCGACGCGATGTTCAAGCAGGCCGGGATCATCCAGGTCGACACCCTCGACGAGATGTTCGACGTCGCCCAGCTGCTGGCCCACCAGCCGCTGCCGATGGGCTCGCGCGTCGCGATCGTCGGCAACTCCGACGCCCTCGGCCTGCTCGCCGTCGACGCCGCGGTCGCCAGCGGCCTGACGGTCACCTCGGCCACCGCCCTGGGAGCCAACGCGACCGCCGAGGACTTCGAGGACGCGCTCGACACCGCCATCGACGACGAGCACGTCGACGCCGTCGTGGCGGTCTACATCCCCGCGCTCGACCAGGGCGGTGCCGAGGTCGCCAACGTGCTCGCCGCGGTGGGCGAGCAGTCCGACAAGCCGCTGGTCTCCTCCTTCCTCGGCCGCGAGGGCGTCCCCGAGCTGCTGCGCGTGCCCGACGTCGCCGGCGACACCGCCGGTCGCGGCAGCGTCCCCTCCTACCAGGCCGTCGAGGCCGCGGTGCGCGCCCTCGCCCGCGTCACCGAGTACGCCGCGTGGCTGGGGCGCCGCGACGCCGGCACCGGCGTGCCGGAGGGGATCGACGTCGACGCCGCCGCGCGCCAGGTCAACGAGCTGCTGATGCACCACCCGCAGGGCCACGACCTCACCGACGAGGAGATGGGCCAGCTGCTGGCGCACTACGGCGTCAGGCTCTGGGAGCGCGTGCACGTCGAGAGCGTCGAGGAGGCGGTCGCCGCCGGCGAGCGCCTCGGCTGGGACGTCGTGCTCAAGGCGACGGCCGAGCGGCTGCGGCAGCGCCCCGACATGGGCCACGTCTGGCGCAACATCGACGACGCCTACGAGATGGAGCAGGCGTGGGAGTCGCTCACCGACGTCGCCGGGGTCGGTGAGGCCGCGCAGTTCGTGGTGCAGCGCACGGCGACCTCCGGTGTGCCGGTCGCGATCGCCGGGCTCGAGGACCCCCTCTTCGGACCCGCGGTGTCCTTCGGCATCTCCGGCGCGCTCACCGACCTGGTCGGCGACCGGGTCTACCGGATCCCGCCGCTCACGGCGCTCGACGCGGCCGACGCCGTGCGCGGCATCAAGGCGGCGCCGCTGCTCTTCGGCTACCGCGGCAGCGAGCAGGTCGACGTCGCGGCCGTCGAGGACCTGATGCGCCGCGTGGCCCAGCTCAAGATCGACCTGCCGCAGGTGGTGCGCATCGACCTCGACCTGGTGCACGCCACCTCGCAGGGCGCCTGCGTGCTCCACGCCGGGGGCCGGGTCGAGCCCATCACCGACCCCCGCTCCGACCTCTTCGTGCGGCGCCTCTCCAGCCCGGTCGGCGACACGCTCCCGGGATGAGCCCGGGGGGCGCGTGACAGGATGCCGCCCATGCGTGAGGAGTCACCCGACCGGCTCGAGGAGCTGGTCGTCGCGATCGAGAAGACCGGCTACTACCCGCAGGTGGTCGCGGCCGGTGTCCGGGCGGCCGTCGCCGGCGAGACCGTCGACGCCTACCTGGTGCACCACGAGCCGACCATCGACCGCGACGAGGTGCGCCGCCACATCACCGTCGCCGTGCTCACCCCGACGCGCCTGATCCTGTGCCACACCGACGAGCACGCGCCCGACGACCTGCTCCCGGAGCCCTACACCTCCACCTCGACCGAGGCGATCAGCCTGGCCACGATCCGCTCCGTGGTGGTCAACCGGATGGTCGCCAACCCCGCCGGCTTCGCCGGTGGCGGCCAGCCCGAGCCCAGCGAGGCCGTGCTGACGCTCGGCTGGGGCGGCGTCAGCCGGGTCGACCTGGAGCCCGCGGGCTGCTCCGACCCCGAGTGCGAGGCCGACCACGGCTACACCGGCGTGCTGGCCTCCGACGACTTCTCGCTGCGGGTGAGCTCGGCGGCCGACGGCCAGGGGGCCGTCGACGCGCTGCTGGCCTTCGCCGAGCGCCTCTCCGCCCTCACCCACGCCTGATGCCCCCCGGCGGCCCCGGCAGGCTCGTCGCACCGGCGTACGGCGCGCGCTCGCTCGCCGACCTGCTGCCGGGCGTCGCCACGGCCCTGGGCGTCGACGCGCTCGGGCACCTCGACCTCGGGCTGCCGGAGGCGGCGGCGTACGTCGTGGTGCTGGTCGACGGGCTCGGCCACGACCAGCTCGCGCAGCACCGCAGCCAGGCGCCGTACCTGCACTCGCTGCTGGGCCGCGACCCGCTGACGGCCACGGTGCCCTCGACGACCGCGACCTCGCTCACCTCGCTCGGCACGGCGCTGCCGCCGGGCCGCCACGGCGTCGCGGGCTTCATCACCCGCGTGCCCGAGACCGGTGAGCTGCTCAACGCGCTCTTCTGGGACCGGGACGTCGACCCGCTGGTCTGGCAGCCGCACCCCACGGCCTTCCAGCGGCTGGAGGCGGCCGGGGTGGCGACCACGGTGGTCAGCAAGGCGGAGTTCGCGGGGTCCGGGCTCACCCGCTGCGCGCACAGGGGGGCGGCGTACGTCGGTGCCGACGACGTCGCCGAGCGCGTCGCCGGGGCGGTCGCGGCCGCCGCGACCCGGCCGTCGGTCACCTACGTCTACGACGGCGACCTCGACTGGCACGGCCACCGCGCGGGCGTCGACTCGTCGCGCTGGCGCCACCAGCTGCGCGACATCGACGAGGACGTGCAGGAGCTGCGCGACGCGCTCCCCGACGACGTGCGGGTGGTCGTGACGGCCGACCACGGCATGGTCGACACCACCCCCGAGACCTCTCTGGACCTCGACGGCGTCCCGGGCCTGCGCGACGGGGTCGCGCAGCTGGGCGGCGAGGCGCGCTTCCGCCAGGTCTGGTGCCACCCGGGCGCGGCCGACGACGTGGCGGCCACCTGGCGCGAGCTGCTCGGCGACCGCGCCACCGTGCTCACCCGCGACGAGGCCGTCGACCTCGGCTGGTTCGGCCGGGTCGACGCCACGGTGCGACCCCGGCTCGGCGAGGTGCTCGCCGTCGCGCACGGCACCTGGGCGCTCTTCAGCAGCCAGGACTACGGCTTCGAGACCTCGCTGGTCGGCCTGCACGGCTCGCTGACCCCCGAGGAGATGCACGTGCCGCTGCTCGTCACCTGAGGCCGGTCACCGGAAGGGCAGGGGCTCCGCGATCATCGAGACCGCCCGGGCGCGCTCGGTGGTCATCCGGCGCCGGTGGTGGGCGCGGCAGAGCACCTCGTAGTGCACCTCGGCCTCGACGTCGACGTCGCCCACCACGACCTGCTCGCCCTCGGTGACCATCTCGCCGCCCACGCTGCGGGCGTTGTGGGTGGCGCGCTTGCCGCACCAGCACAGCGCCTCCACCTGCAGCACCTGCATCCGGTCGGCCAGCTCGACCAGGCGCCGCGAGCCCTCGAAGAGCTGGGTGCGGAAGTCGCTGAGGATGCCGAAGCAGAAGACGTCGATCTGCAGCTCGTCGACCACCTTGGCCAGCTGGTCGACCTGGGCGGCGGTGTAGAACTGCGCCTCGTCGCAGACCAGGTAGTCGACCCGGGACCCGTGGGTCAGCTGGTCGACGACGTAGCGCCAGAAGTCGAAGCCGGGGTCGACCTCGACGGCGTCGTGCGTGAGCCCCAGGCGCGAGCTGACCGTCGCCACGCCGGAGCGGTCGTGGGCGGTGAAGATCCGCCCGAGGCGACCGCGCGCCGCGTGGTTGTGGTTGGTCTGCAGCGCCAGGGTGCTCTTGCCCGAGTCCATCGTCCCGGTGAAGAAGTGCAGCTCGGCCATCGGCGGGATCCTGTCACACCTCTGGTGTGATGGAGCGGTGAGCCCGCTGATCTCCGTGCCCGACCTCCGGGACCTGCCCGACGCGACCGTGCTCGACGTCCGCTGGCGGCTCGGGGGTCCGCCCGGCCGGCCCGAGCACGCCGCCGGGCACGTCCCGGGTGCGGCGTACGTCGACCTCGACACGGCGCTCGCGGACCCGCCCGGGCCGGGCACCGGCCGCCACCCGCTGCCCGAGGTCGCGCGCTTCGGCCGGGCGATGCGCGAGGCCGGGGTGAGCGGGTCGCGGACGGTCGTGGTCTACGACGACTGGCAGGGCCGGGCCGCGGCGCGCGCCTGGTGGCTGCTCCGGTGGGCCGGCCACCCCGACGTGCGGGTGCTCGACGGGGGCTGGTCGGCGTGGGTGGCGGCCGGGGGAGCGGTGGAGACCGGTCCGGTGAGCGTGGCGCCCGGCGACTTCGAGCCGCGTCCCGGCCGGATGCCGACCGTCGACGCCGAGGGCGCCGCCCGGCTCGCCGCCGACGCCGGAGGGCTCCTGGTCGACGCCCGCGACCCGGCGCGCTACCGCGGCGAGGTCGAGCCCGTCGACCCCGTCGCCGGGCACGTGCCCGGCGCGGTGAACGTGCCGACCGGGGCCAACCTGCGTGACGACGGCTGCTTCCGCAGCCCGCGCGAGCTGGCGGCGACGTACGCCGCGGCGCGCGGGCGCGCCACCGCCGTCTACTGCGGCTCGGGGATCACCGCGGCCCACGACGTGCTCGCCCTGGAGGTCGCCGCCCTCGAGGCGGCCCTCTACCCCGGGTCGTGGAGCGCGTGGGTCACCGACCCCGCGCGACCGGTGGCGACCGGCGAGGAGGGTACGGCGACGTCATGACCGACGTGCAGCACTTCGACGCCTGGTACGCCCGGCTCGCGACCTCGGCCGCGCACGACGACCTGGTGCGCCGCCACCTGGGGCTCCCGCCCCTGCTGCTCGTGACGGGGATGGTGCCCTGGAGCGGCCTCGACGACGTCACCAGCGCCCTGCGGCTGGTGCGGGACGAGGTCCTGCTCGACCTGGCCTGCGGGCGCGGTGGCTACGGCCTGGCCGTGGCGGAGCGCACCGGGTGCGCCCTCGTCGGGGTCGACTTCTCCGCCGAGGCGGTGCGGCAGGCCCAGGCCAACGCCGACGCGCTGGGTCAGGCGGCGGACTTCCGGGTCGGCGACCTGGAGAGGACCGGCCTGGAGGACGACTCGGTCGACGCCGTGATGTGCCTGGACTCCGTCCGCTTCTCGCTGCGCGACCTCAACACCTACGCCGAGGTGCGCCGCGTGCTGCGCCCCGGGGGTCGGGTGGTGATGACGGCGTGGGAGGCGCGCGACCGCGACGACGAGGACGTGCCGGCGTCGCTGCGCACGCTCGACGTCGCCTTCGGGCTGGAGCGCGCGGGCTTCGAGGAGGTCGAGCGCGAGGTCTGCGACGACTGGTCGGCGCGGGAGCGGGCGCTGTGGGAGGACGCGGTGAGCCTCGACCCCGGCGACGACGCCGCCCTCGCGAGCCTCGCCGAGGAGGGCCGCACGGTGCTGGCGACCTTCGACCGCGTGGAGCGCGTCATGGTCAGCGCGACGTCGCCCGACTAGCCGAGCTCGGCGGCGACCTCGGCGGCCACGGCCCGCAGCTCCTCGAGCACGGTGCGCACCGCCAGCCGCTCGGCGCGGTCGGGTCGCGCGATGGCGACCACGTGCCGCTCGGCCCGGACGCCGCGCAGCTCGCGCAGCACCAGCCCGTTGCCCCCGGTGGGCGTGGTGAAGCGGGGGAGGATGGCGACGTGCCGCGAGGTCGCCACCAGCGCCTCGACGAGCCGGTTGTCGCGCACCCGCTGGCGCACGTCGAGCCTGGCGCCGGCGTCCTGCTCGAGGGCGACCAGGACGCTGTCGAAGGGGTAGCCCCGGGGCACACCGATCCAGGGCTCGCCGACCAGGTCGCGACCCTGCAGCCACGCGCGTCGCGCGAGCGGGTGGTCGGCGGCCAGGGCGACGTCGAGGGGCTCGACGACGAGCGGCACCACGGTGAGCCCGTCGGTGCCGGCCGGCCGGTCGCCGGCGACGCTGTGGGCGATCACGAGGTCGTGGTCGGCGCTGAGGCCGGCGAAGTCGGCCTCGGCGAGGTCGTCGTCGGTGCACCGCAGCTCCAGCGCGGTGCCGTCGAGCCGCTGCTGCAGCCGGGGCAGCAGGAAGGTCGCGGCGCTCGGCAGCGCCGACACCGACACCACGCCTCCGGCCCGCTCGCGGAAGTCGTCCCACGAGGCGGCGACCCGCGCCATCGCGGTCGCCACCTCCACCCCGCCCCGGGCGAGCAGCCGCCCCGCCTCGGTCAGTCGGAGCCCGCGACCCGCCGGCTCGACGAGCGCCATGCCGGCCGCGCGCTCGGCCGTGCGCAGCTGCTGGGAGACCGCGGACGGGGTGCGGTGGCCGGCGGCCGCCACCGCGGCCAGGCTGCCGCGGTCGGCGAGCTCGCGGAGCAGCTCCAGGTGGCGCACGTCCATGTAGGCAGCCTAAGGGGTCACGTCACGAAGTATCGATTGTCCTTCACCACGGACCGACACACGATGGGCACGTGCCCCTCCGTCACCAGCTGCTGGCCGTCGCCGTCGCCACGATGTGGGGGCTGAACTTCCTGGCGATCGGCGCCTCCCTCGCCCACGTCCCGCCCTTCTTCCTCGTGGCGCTGCGCTTCGCCGTCATCGCGGTGCCGTCCCTGCTCTGGGTGGCGCGCGCGCAGGTGCCGCTGCGCTGGCTGGTCGGCTACGGGCTCGGCTTCGGCACGCTGCAGGTCCTCTTCCTCTACTGGGGCATGGCCGTCGGGATGC
>JBQGFI010000304.1:0-13006 GCA_052040065.1 Marmoricola sp. | reverse complement strand
GTGCCGGGTGCGCTCGTGCTCGTCGAGGCCCGGCAGCGAGGCGCGCGTGGTCGTCCCGGTCGTGGTGAAGGTCCAGGCACCCTCGCGGTGGGCGACGCCGTGGTCCCAGTCGAGGTCGGAGCCGCCGCCGGCGAAGTCGGGCACCAGCCGGCACAGCTCCGGGTGCACCGGGCCGCAGTGGTAGCACTCGTTGTAGTTCTCCAGCAGCACCTTGTAGTTGGCCTCGACGTCGTAGGTCAGGACCGCACCGGTCACCAGCCCGGCGAGCCCGTAGTTGGCCAGGGTCAGCCCGGCACGGCCCACCTGCTCGGGCAGGGGGTGCGCGCGCTCGGGCGTGAGGTGGCAGAAGACGAAGCCGCCCCAGGTGTCGACCGCGACCGGCGTGAGGCCGAAGGCCCCGGGGTCCGGCACCTCGGCGTGCGGCGCTCGCAGCAGCCGCCCGTCGAGGCCGTAGGTCCAGGAGTGGTAGCCGCACCGCAGCACCTGGGCCTCGCACGTCGGGGTGCCGGGCTCGCGCAGCTGCGCGCCCCGGTGGCGGCAGACGTTGTACGCCGCGTGCAGCCGCCCCTCGGCGTCGCTCGTGAGCAGCACCGACTCCCCCACGACGTCGACCACAGCGACGCGGTGAGGTCGGTCGAGACCGAGGTCGTCGCGGCGCCCGACGCAGAGCCAGCCGTCGAGGAGCACCCGCTCGCGCTCGACCTCCCAGGCCGCGGGGTCGACGTACATCTCCTTGGGGAGGGCGGGCCGCAGCACCTCGTCGACCACACCGCCTCCTACTGACTCGCGGATCAGTAAGCGGCATCCTCCCACGCCGCACCGCCCCCACGGAAGGCACCGGCCGGGGAGACGGTGGTCGAGGTGCGGGGCGCCGGAGGTGGACCCCGCACGCCACGGGTCAGGCGAGGTGGCAGGCGGCGGCGTGCGGACCACGCGCGGGCAGGACCTCCAGCGGGGTGGTGGTGCAGGCCTCGACCTGCTCGCGGGGGCAGCGCGGGTGGAAGCGGCACCCACCGGGGATGTGGGTCGGGTCCGGGATCTCGCCGGTGAGGACGACCGGCTCGAGCCGCTCGATCTCGGGCACGACGGAGAGCAGCGCCTGCGTGTAGGGGTGGCGGGGCCGCTCGAGCACCTCCTCCACCGTGCCGGCCTCGACCACGCGGCCGAGGTACATCACCGCGATCCGGTCGGCGATGTTCCACGCCAGCCCGAGGTCGTGCGTCACCACCACCACACCGAGCCCGAGCGTCTCCCGCAGCCGCAGCAGCAGCGCCAGGACCTCCCCGCGGATCGAGGCGTCGAGCGAGGAGACCGGCTCGTCGGCCAGCAGCAGGCGGGGCGCCACCGCCAACGCCCCGGCGATCAGCACCCGCTGCTTCTGCCCGCCGGAGAGCTCGTGGGGGTAGCGCAGGAAGAAGCGCTCGGGGGGACGCAGCCCGGCCTGGCCGAGCGCCTCCGCCACCAGCTCGGCCTCGGGCCGCCCCGTCGTCGCGACCCGGCGGTGCAGCCGGACTCCCTCGGCGACCGACTCGTAGACGGTCTGGCGGGGGTTCAGCGCCCCGGCGGGGTCCTGGAGCACCAGCTGCACCTCGCGGCGCAGCGCGCGCAGCCCGCGCGCCGACCGGTCGAGCGGGGCGCCGTCGAGCAGCACCTCGCCGTCGCTCAGCGGCAGCAGGCCGACCAGGCTGCGGGCCAGCGTGGTCTTGCCCGACCCCGACTCCCCGACGATGGCCACGATCTCGCCGCTGCGCACCGCCAGGTCGACGCCGTCGAGGGCGGTGGCGACCCGGCCGTCGCGGCCGGTGAAGCGCACCGTCGCCCCGCGGGCCTCCAGGCTCAGCCCGTCGCGCTCCGGCGGGCTCACGGGCCCACCCGCACGCAGGCGACCTCGCGGCCGGGCGCCACCTCGCGCAGCGGCGGCTCCTCGGTCACGCACTCCGGGGCGGCGCGGGGGCACCGAGGCGCGAAGCTGCACCCGGGAGGCAGCTCCCGGGGGTCCGGCGGGTCACCGACGAGCCCCGCCGGCCCGTAGCGCGCCGCGGGGTCGCCGATCCGGGGGAAGGCGCCCGCGAGCGCCTGGGCGTAGGGGTGCCGCGGGTCGCCGAAGACCTCCGCGGCGGTGCCGCTCTCGACGACGCGGCCGGCGTACATCACCGCGACGCGGTCGCACAGCTCCGCCAGCACCGAGAGGTCGTGGCTGATGACCAGCATGCCGACGCCCGTGGTCGCGACCAGCCGCGCCAGCAGGTCGAGGATCTGCGCCTGCACCATCACGTCGAGCGCCGTGGTCGGCTCGTCGGCGACCACCAGGTGCGGCCGGCAGGCCAGTGCCATCGCGATCATCACGCGCTGCTTCTGGCCCCCGGAGAGCTGGTGGGGGTAGGCGCGTGCCCGCTGCGGCGGCAGCCCGACCTGGGTGAGCAGGTCGGCGACGCGCGCCTCGACGTCGCGGTCGCCGACGGAGGCGTCGTGCACCCGGATCGGCTCCGCGACCTGGTCGCCGATGCGCCGCACCGGGTTGAGGGAGTGCAGCGCGCCCTGGAAGACGATCGACGCCTCGGCCCACCGCACGGCCCGCAGCCGGCCCCACGACATCGTGAGCACGTCGTCGCCCGCCACCCGCACGGCGCCGGTCACCTGAGCGTCGGCCGGCTGCAGCCGCAGCACGGTGCTCGCCAGCGTCGACTTGCCGCAGCCCGACTCCCCGGCCAGCCCGACGACCTCGCCCGCGTGCACGGTCAGGTCGAGGCCGCGCACGGCCGGCAGGCGGCCGCCGTCGACGGCGTACGCCACGTGCAGGCCGCGCACCTCGAGCAGCACCTCGGGACCTCGGCTCACGAGCGCCTCCGGAGCCGTGGGTTGACGATCTCCTCCAGGGCCTGGCCCACCAGGTTGCACGAGAGCACCACGGCGACCACGGCGATGCCGGGCGGGAGGATGTACCACCAGGCCCCCGTGGTCATGGCGCCCACCTCGAAGGCGTCCTGCAGCGTCGAGCCCCACGACACCCGGGTCGGGTCGCCGAGACCGAGGAAGCTCAGCGTGGTCTCGGTCAGGATGGAGATCGAGACCGCGAGGGTGGTGTTGGCGAAGACCATCGGCATCACGTTGGGCAGCACGTGCCGGCCCATCAGGTGCCAGCGGCCGGCGCCCAGGGCGCGGGCCCGCTCCAGGTAGGGCCGCTCCTTGATCGAGAGCGTCTGGCTGCGGATCAGCAGCGCCGTGCTGGGCCAGCTCGTGATCCCGATGACGAGCACGATGTTGAGCAGCGACCGCCCCAGCACGGCGGCGAAGATGATCGCGAGCAGCAGCGTGGGCAGCACCAGGAAGCTCTCGGTGAGGCGGAAGAGCACGCGGGCCGACCAGCCCTCGAAGAAGCCTGCCATCAGCCCCACCAGCGTGCCGATCCCGACCGAGAGCAGCGTGGCGAGCAGCCCGACGAAGAGCGAGATCCGGGCGCCCCACACCGTGAGCGCGAGCACCGAGCGGCCGGCGTCGTCGGTGCCGAGCCAGAACTCCCGCGAGGGCGGCTCGAGGACCCCGCCGGTGGCCCGGGTGACCTCGATGGTCTCGGGCGGGAAGAGCAGCGGGGCCGCCAGCGCGACCGCGACGAAGGCCAGCAGCACCGCGAGGCCGGCCATGCCCGAGCGCTGCCGGCGGAAGCGCCGCCACACCTCGGCGGCGGCACGCGCCCGCCGCCGGCGCGCCACCTGCCGGGCGGTCAGCGGTGCCGTCGACGCGGCGTCGTGGCCACTCACGTGCGCACCCGCGGGTCGAGCAGCCCGTAGACCAGGTTGGCGGCGAGGTTGGCGAAGATGACCGCGGCCGAGGCCACCAGGAAGGTGCCCTGGAGCACCCAGTAGTCCGGCAGCGCCAGCGCCTCGCTGGCGAGCAGGCCCAGCCCGGGGATCGAGAAGACCGTCTCGATCGTGATGGCGCCGGAGACCACGAAGCCGATGTTGAGCGCGATCAGCGTGGTCGTGGGCAGCAGCGCGTTGCGCACCGCGTGGCGACGACGCACCACGACGTCGCGCAGGCCCTTGGCGCGGGCGGTGGTCAGGTAGTCCTCCGAGAGCTCGTCGACCAGCGAGGAGCGCATGATCAGCGAGTAGTCGGCCAGGTAGACGATGGTCATCACGGTCACGGGCAGCGCGAGGTGCCAGGCGGTGTCGAGCACGAAGGCCAGGGCGCCCGGGTCGACGTCGGTCGAGGCCAGCCCCCCGGTGGGGAAGATCCCGGCGACGGGACCGACGCCGACCGCCAGGACCGCGATCAGCAGCAGTCCGAGCCACCACTCCGGCATCGAGTACAGCGTCAGCGTGGCGCCGGTGATCGCGCGGTCGGCGGGCTTGCCGCGGTTCCAGCCCGAGACGATGCCGAGGTAGACCCCGATCAGCGTCGCCAGCAGTGTCGAGGTGCCGACGAGCAGCAGCGTCGGCCAGAAGCGGTCGGCGATCAGCTCGGCCACCGGCGCGCGGTAGCGCAGCGAGTCGCCCAGCTGCCCGGTCGCGGTGTTGCGCAGGAAGGTCAGGAACTGCTCCGGCAGCGACTGGTCGAGCCCGTAGGTCGCCCGGAAGGCCTCCAGCTGCTCGGCGCTGCGGAAGCGTCCCCGCCCGAGCGTGCGCGCCGGGTCGCCGGGCAGCACGCGGAAGAGGAAGAAGGTCAGCACCAGCACGAAGGCGAGGCTCCCGAGCGCGCCGAGCAGCTTCTTCAGCGCGTACGCCGCGAAGCCGCGGCGTCCCGCGCCCGCCGGCCCGACCGCGCCGCCCCCCGGGTCGCTGCCCGGCGACGGCACCTGGTCGGTCGCCGAGAGGATGCTCACCTCACTCGCGATCGTCGGCCGAGGAGCGGCGGCGCAGCGCGACGAGCGCGCCCGCGGCGGCGAGCAGCGCGACCGCACCGCCGCCCACGACCAGCATCGTGCTGCCCCCGTCGTCGCCCCCGCCGGCCCCCGGCGTGCCCTCGGCGGCCTCGGCCGAGATGGCCCGCGCGGTGCCGTCGCAGTCACCCGCGCCCTCGACCGGTCGCAGCAGTCGGTAGTTGAAGGTGCCGTACTGCATCAGCAGCACCCCGTCGGGGTCGGGCTGCGGCACGAAGCAGGTGAAGCGGTCGCTGCGGAAGGCCTGCCCGCTCGTGGTGTAGGCGATCACCTGGTAGGGCGCGTCCTCGTAGAGGATCTGCTGCATCTGCCGGACGATCTCGACGCGCGCGTCGTCGTCGGTCTCGGCCTTCTGCGCGGCCATGAGCTCGTCGTACTCGGGGTTGCAGTACCAGCTGTCCGACCAGCCCGCCCGCTGCGCGCAGGTGAAGACGTCGAGGATGGCGTCGGGGTCGGGCTCGACGTACCAGCCCCACTGGAAGACGTCGTACTCCCCCTCGAGGATGACCTCGGTGAGCCGGGCGCTCTCCAGCGGCGTCACCTCCGAGTCGATGCCGAGCTCGCCGAGCCACTCCGAGACGAAGTCCATCGTGGTGACCGAGCGCTTCTCCTCGGTGCGGGCGAAGAGCCGCATCGGCGCGACCGGGGTGCCGTCGGGCATCAGCCGGGTGCCGTCGGCATCGGTCTCGTAGCCCGCCTCGACGAGCAGCTCGTCGGCACGCGCGAGGTCGAAGTCGACGACCTGGTCCTCGGGCGGCTCCCACCGGAAGCCGGGGTACGCCGGCGGCACGACCACGTCGCCCGGCTTCGCCGCGCCCTGGTAGGCCGCCTCCACGAGCCGGTCGCGGTCGATGGCGTGGCCGAGCGCCCGCCGGAAGGCCGGGTCCTCCAGGGCCCGGTTGCCGTCGCCGAGACGCCGGCCGTCCTCGTCCTCGGCCCCGGTGTTGAAGCCGAGCTCCTCGAAGTAGGGCGACGCACCGTTGAGCGCCGTGATGCCCTCGCGGCCCTGCAGCGCGTCGACCTGGAGCGGGCTGATGTCGTGCACGAAGTCGACCTCGCCCTTCACCAGCGCCTGCACCATCGGGTCCTCGGCCTTGAAGACGCGGAAGACGACCTCGTCGACGTGCGGCGCGCCGCCCCAGTAGTCCTCGTTGGCCTCGAAGCGGTAGGTCGAGCCGCCCGCCTTGCCCTCGACCAGCTCGAAGGGACCGGTGCCGACGACCGGCTCGCCGGGCTCGGGCTCGTTGGGGAAGGTCGCGACCTCCTCGGCCGAGACGTCCTTCCACACGTGCTCGGGCAGGATCGGGATCGGGAGCAGCGGCAGCACCGCGTTGGGCTGCTCCAGCTCGAGCACCACCGTGGTGTCGTCGGGCGCAGAGACGCTCTCCACCGAGGCCAGGTAGGAGCTCCAGGTGGTGGCCTCGGTCTCGCCGGTGAGCACGCGGTCGTAGGTGTAGGCCACGTCGGCCGCCGTGAAGGGCTCGCCGTCGGACCAGGTGACGCCCTCGCGCACGTCGAAGGTCCAGGTGAGCCCGTCGTCGCTGGTCTCCCACGACTCCGCCAGCGCGGGCACCGGCGACATGTCGTCGACCGAGTAGCCGACCAGGTAGTCGTAGCTCAGCGCCCACATCTCGTAGGACGCCGCCTCGATGCCGAGGAAGGGGTTGAAGTTGTCGACCTCGTTCTTCAGGCCCACGGTGAAGGTCACCGGCTCCTCGCCCTCGGCCGCGACCGCCCCGGTGGCCGGCACCAGCAGCGACGCGAGCAGTGCCAGGGGACCCAGCTGGGCGATAGCGTGCCGGCCGTGTGGCCGGACCGACCGCCGACGCCGCGGGCCGCGGCGTACGAGCACGTGCTCCACGGGGTGCGGCGCAGCGACCCCTACGCGTGGATGCGCGACCGCACCTCGCCGGAGCTGCTGGCGCACCTGGCGCAGGAGCGGGAGTGGTACCAAGCTGCGACGGGCCATCTGGGCTCCCAGGTCGACGTCCTCCGTGCGGAGATGCGAGGCAGGCTGCCGACTACTGATCGGTCAGTCAGTTGGCGCCACCAGGGCTGTTACTACTACAGCGACGTCCCCGCGGGAAGGGACCACCCGCGGTTGTTGCGCGTTCGTCGCCCCGACCTGCCCCCCGAGCGGGCCGGCGACGACGCCGGTGCCGAGCTGCTGCTCGACGCGAACGCGCTGGTCAGCGAGGGGGCGCACCTCGACCTGGGGCTGCTCGAGGTCAGTCCCGACGGGCGCCTGCTGGCCTGGTCGCTGGACCAGACAGGCGAGGAGGTCTACGAGCTGCACTGGCGCGACCTCGACACCGGCGAGGACCTGCCCGACGTCGTGGCCCGCAGCTACTACGGCGGGGCGTGGACCGCCGACTCGCGTGCCTTCCTCTACACCGTGCACGACGCGGCGTACCGCCCGCACCAGGTGTGGCGGCACGTCCTGGGCACCCCGGTCGCCGACGACGTCCTGGTGCTCGAGGAGCCCGACGAGCGCTTCGAGCTGACCGTGCACGGCACCCGCAGCGGTGCGCTCGTGGTGGTGACCGCGCAGAGCCGCACCACCTCCGAGGTCTGGACGATCGACGCGACCGTGCCCGACGGGACCCCCTGGTCGGTGGGCGGCCGCCGTCCCGGCGTGGAGTACGCCGTCGACCACAGCGCCGCGCTCGACGAGCTGCTCGTCGTCACCGACGACGAGCACCCGGAGCACCGGCTGGCCCGCTGCCCCGTGCCGCGGGAGGGTCACCAGACCCACGCGGCCTGGGCACCCGCGCGCCCGGCGCGCGACGACGAGCGGCTGGTCGACGTCGACTGCTTCCGCGACCACGTCGTGCTCACCCACCGCTCGGGCTTCCGGCGGCGGCTGCGGGTGCTGCCCGTCGACGACCTGGCGGGCGAGGGCCGGGTGGTCGAGCCGCTCGACCCCACCGGCACCGTGTCGCTGGGACCCCAGCACGAGGCCGACACCGACGTCGTGACCGTCGACGACTCGTCGTGGCTCGCCCCCACCGTCTGGTCGGACCTCGACCTCGTCACCGGCACCCGCACCGAGCGGCTGCGCGCGGAGGCGCCGGGCCACGACCCGGCGGCGTACGTCGCGGAGGTGCGGTGGTTCGAGGCTCCCGACGGCACCCGGGTGCCCGCCACGCTGCTGCGCCGCCGCGACACCCCGCTCGACGGCAGCGCCCCCGCGCTCGTCTACGGCTACGGCGCCTACGAGGCGGTCTTCGAGCCGGAGTGGGACGCCGCGCTGCCGAGCCTGCTCGACCGCGGCGTGGTGCACGCCTTCGCCCACGTGCGCGGGGGCGGCGAGGGCGGGCGACGCTGGTGGCTCGACGGGCGCATGGAGCACAAGCAGCACACCTTCGACGACCACCTCGCCGTGGCCGACGGGCTGGCCGCCCAGGGACTCGTCGACGGGTCGCGGATCGCCACGCGCGGCCTCAGCGCCGGGGGGCTGCTGCAGGGGGCGGTGCTCTCGCAGCGTCCCGAGCGGTGGCGGGCCGTCGTCGCCGAGGTGCCCTTCGTCGACGTCGTGACCACGATGCTCGACGCGTCGGTCCCGCTGACCGTGGGCGAGTGGGAGGAGTGGGGCGACCCGCGCCGGCCCGACGACTTCGCCTGGATGCTCGCCTACTCGCCGTACGACAACCCGCCACCCGCCGGCTCGCGGCCCGACCTGCTCGTCACCGGCGCCCTGCACGACCCCCGGGTGATGGTCTCCGAGCCCGCGAAGTGGGTGGCCCGGCTGCGCGCGAGCGACCCCGGCTGGGGGCCGCGCTGCCTCTTCCGCGTCGAGACCGGCGCCGGGGCGCACGCCGGCCCGTCGGGCCGCTTCGCCCACCTCGACTACGAGGCCGAGGTCCAGGCGTGGCTGCTGTCGCTACTGACCGACGGATCAGTAGCCGGTAGCGTGGCCCCGTGATCCGCACGACACCCTTCCACCCGCGGCTGAGCGAGCTCGACACCCAGCGGCTCTACACGCACTGGCAGGGCCACCTCTCGCCGCTGCGCTACAGCCACGCGCCGAAGCACGAGTACTTCGCGGTCAGGAACTCCGTCGGCGTCTTCGACACCTCGCCGCTCTACAAGTACCGGATCACCGGCCCCGACGCCGAGCGCCTGCTCGCCACCGCCCTGGTGCGCGACGTGCGCCGCTGCCGCCCCGGACAGGCGCACTACACGCTCTGGTGCGACGAGGGTGGCTTCGTGAGGCAGGACGGCGTGGTGCTGCGCCACTCCGGCGACGACTTCCTGCTCACGGCCGCGCGCCCCTGCCTGAGCTGGTTCGCCGGCATCGGCGAGGGCATGCGCGTGGCCATCGAGGACGTCACCGACGCCCACGCGATGCTCGCCGTGCAGGGCCCCCGTGCGCGCACCGTGCTCTCCGCCCTCACCGACGCGGCCGAGGGGCTCGCCTTCTTCGACCACGCCCCCGCCAAGGTGGCCGGTGCCGGGGTGACGCTGTCGCGCACCGGCTACACCGGCGACCTGGGGTACGAGCTCGTCGTCCCCGCCGACGACGCCCTCGACGTGCTCGACGCGGTCCTCGAGGCGGGTCGCGGGCACGGCCTGCGCCCCTTCGGCGAGGAGGCGCTCTCGGTGCTGCGCATCGAGGCCGGCCTGGTGCTCGTCGACGTGGAGTGGACCGACAGCCGGCTCGCCCAGACCGACTCCGAGCGCGTCACGCCGACCGAGCTCGGGCTGGGCTGGATGCTCGGGGGCAAGGGCGCCGTGCACGAGACCGATCGCGCCTTCGTCGGCCGCGAGGCGATCCGCCGCGAGCTGCGCGAGGGCACCACGCGCTGGCGCACCACCGGCATCGTCGTCGACTGGCGGCACTGGGACGAGCTCCACCGCGGCGCGGGCCTGCTCCCGCCGGTGGTCGAGCACCCCCACCCCTACGAGTCGGTGCTCTACGACGCCGAGGGCGAGCAGGAGGTCGGCTACACCACCTCCTTCGTGTGGTCGCCGGTGCTGCAGAAGCACGTCGGCCTCGCCCGGGTGCGACCCGACCTCGCGGCCCCCGGCACCTCGCTGCGCCAGGAGATGGCGCTGTCCCACCACAACACCAGCGTGCGGGTCACCACGACCCGGCTCCCGTTCTTCAGCCCCGAGAGGAAGACGTCGTGACCGACGCCCAGTACGACGCCCTGGTGGTCGGGGGCGGCCACAACGGCCTGACCCACGCGGCGTACCTCGCCAAGGCGGGGCTCCGCACGCTGGTGCTGGAGAAGAACGAGCTCGTCGGCGGCGCGGCGATCACCGAGGAGCTGCGCCCCGGCTTCTCCTTCACCACCTTCTCCTACGCCCTCTCGCTGCTGCGCCCGGAGATCATCCAGGAGCTCGACCTGGTCTCCCACGGCTTCCTGCCGCTGATGATGCCGTCGTCCTTCCACCCCACCGGTGACGGCGACTACCTGCTGCTGGGCGACGACCACGGGCAGAACATCCAGGAGATCCGGCGCCACTCCCCGCACGACGCCGACGCCTACGACCGCTACCACCACGACCTCGACAAAGTCTGCCAGGCGGTGCAGCCGCTCTTCGACAACATCCCGCCCGACGTCTTCGGCACGGACCCGCAGGACCAGGCCGACGTGGCGTGGCTGCTCCAGCACCTCGGGTCGGTCGACAAGCGGGTGCTGCACGACACCGTGCGGCTGCTCACCGGCAGTGCGTCGGACTGGCTGGAGGACTACTTCGAGCACGACGCGGTCGCCGGCTTCCACGCCTCCTCCTCCATCATCGGCTCCAAGGTGGGCCCCATGTCGCCCGGGTCGGGGCTGGTGCTGCTCTTCCACAAGCTCGGCGAGCACGACCGCCACCTCGGCTCGTGGGCCTTCCACAAGGGCGGCAACGGCGGCTTCACCCAGGTGCTCGCGCGCGCCGCCACGGCGTACGGCGCGGAGATCCGGCTCGGCGCCCAGGTGTCGTCCCTGCTCGTCGACGGCGAGACCGCCACCGGCGTCGTGCTCGCCGACGGCACCGAGCTGCGCGCCCCGGTCGTGGTCTCCGCCCTCGACCCGCGGCGTACCTTCACCGAGCTCGTCGACCCCGTCACGCTCCCCGACGACCTGGTCGACAGCGTGCGGCGGATGCGCTTCCGCGGCGTCTCGGCCAAGGTCAACTTCGCGCTCGACGGCCTGCCCGTCTTCCCGGCGCTGCCCGACTCCGTCGACCACTACGGCGGCTTCCTCAACATCGGCCCGACGATCGAGTACGTCGAGCGCGCCTTCGACGCCGCGAAGTACGGCTGGTACTCCGAGCGCCCCTTCATCGACGCGGCCGTGCAGTCGGTCGTCGACCCCGACATGGCACCGCCCGGCAAGCACGTCATGTCGTGCTTCGTGCAGTACGCGCCGTACGAGCTCCGGGGCAGCACCTGGGACGCCGAGCGCGAGGCCTTCGGCGACAAGGCCCAGGCCGTGCTGGAGTCGCACTTCCCCGGCTTCGGCGACCTGGTGCTGCAGCGCGAGGTGGTCACCCCCGTCGACATCGAGCAGCGCACCGGACTGACCGAGGGCAACATCTTCGCCGGGGAGTTCCTCGCCCCGCAGATGTACTTCTTCCGCCCCGCCCCCGGCTGGAGCCAGTACCGCACCCCGCTGCGGGGCTACTACCAGTGCGGCTCGGGCACCCACCCCGGCGGCTGCGTCATCGGCTCCCCCGCCCGGCTCGCCTCCCACCAGGTGCTGCGCGACCTGGCGCGCTAGACGGCACAGGGCAGTCTCAAGCTCCCCGCTCCTGCTTCGCCTTCATCTCCTGCACCAACCTGTTGCGCTCGGCGGCGTGGAGTCGGTCGTTGTCACTGAGCTCCTGAGCCGCCTTGACGAGGTTGCGGGCAGGCAGCACGTCCGAGAGCAGAGCGAGCACTCCTCCCACCGCGATCAGGACTCCTCCCGACACCGTTCCGGTGATCACCTCCTCAACGGAGGGCCAGGCGCGCCCGTCAGGCACCATGCTCATCACCATCCAGAAGGTGGCCATCGCCGTTCCCGCGACGACCACGATCCAGGGCATCGCCCGGAACCGGTTGGCCTTCGACGCCAGCCTCATCACCTCTTCCAATCGCGGCAGTGAGGCCGCGACTGGTGCTGGACCAACCTTCCCGAGCTCAACGGAGGTAGCTGCCGCGGTCGGCGTGCCAGCATCGCCGCCTGACAGCGTGGCGCCGAGGCTGTCCGAGCCCTTGCTGGACGCCGCCTCGGAGCGCGATGGTGACAGGCTCGGCTCAACGGAACTCCGACGCAACTGCATCGTGGAACTCCCTACTCCATCGGTGCTGCTCGGTGACCCACTCTGAGCTCGACTGCCGCTCCATCGGCACCGCGTACAACCGCGCGAGCTCTTCGAGGGATCTCCTCGCCCTGGCGCTGCCCTCGTTCCGGACCAATCTCGCCGCCGGCTCGGGAGGGGGTGAAAGCGGTCGATCGTCCGGCAGCTCGTCCGCCCACCGCTGGAGCTCCACATAGGACGAGCGCAGTCGTTCGACGCGCTCGGCTTCACGTCCGTCACGCCGCGCGACGAACCATCGAATCCCACCCGCGATTCCGAGAACGAGTGCGACCGCGCCGGTGATGATCGCGGCGACGATCTGGGGGGCAGTCCAGTCCACGGTGCGCCCTCCTCCGACACCACGCGAGAAGCCGCCGGGCTCCCCCGCTCATGATGCACCCCACGGCGGATCCGGGCCAGGCCCGCGTGCGCCTACACGGTCCCCCGCGGGGCGTACATGATCACCGCGACGCCGACCAGGCAGAGCGCCGCGCCCAGGTAGTCGGTGACGGCGGGGCGGAAGCCGTCGGCCACCATCCCCCAGGCCAACGACCCCGCGACGAAGACGCCGCCGTACGCCGCCAGCACCCGCCCGAAGCTGGCGTCGGCCTGCAGGGTGGCCACGAAGCCGTAGAGCCCGAGGGCGATCACCCCGAAGCCGACCCAGAGCAGCCCCCGGTGCTCCCGCACCCCCTGCCAGACCAGCCAGGCGCCCCCGATCTCCAGGAGCGCCGCGAGAGCGAAGAGCAGGATCGAGCGCAGCACCATGGCCGCGAGGCTAGTCGCGCGCCACGGTGACGCTGCGCACGTAGTGCTCCAGCGCCGCCTCCGCCCGCTGCTCGTCGCCGG
>JBQGFI010000303.1:0-13738 GCA_052040065.1 Marmoricola sp. | reverse complement strand
CATCTCGCCCTCGATCTCCGCCCGCGGCACCAGCGCGGCCACGGAGTCGATCACGATCAGGTCGAGCGCGCCGGAGCGGATCAGCATGTCGGCGATCTCGAGCGCCTGCTCACCGGAGTCGGGCTGGGAGACCAGCAGCGCATCGGTGTCGACGCCGAGGCGCTGGGCGTACTCCGGGTCGAGCGCGTGCTCGGCGTCGATGAAGGCGACGATGCCGCCGGCGGCCTGCGCGCTGGCCACGGAGTGCAGCGCGACCGTGGTCTTGCCGGAGGACTCCGGGCCGTAGATCTCGACCACGCGACCGCGCGGCAGACCACCGAGGCCGAGCGCGATGTCGAGCGAGATCGCCCCCGTGGGGATCACCTCGAGGGGGGCGCGCGTCTCGTCGCCGAGGCGCATCACCGAGCCCTTGCCGTACTGCTTCTCGATGTTGGCGAGAGCGGCGTCGAGCGCCTTCTCGCGGTTGCCCTCGCGCGTGGTGGTGGCAGGAGCCATGGGATGTCCTCTCGTGGCGCCCTCGCGCCGCTCGACCTCGTGTCGTGCCAGACGCTAGGCGACCCCACCGACAGCCGCAGCCGTCGTCCGCGGCCTGTGGAGAAGTGGGGGTCACCTCGCACCTGTGGAGTCCGACGGTAGTACGAACATGTGTTCGACGCACGACGCGACACGCCCGCCCGTCGTGATCGACGGGCGGGCGTGAGCGGTGGTGCCGAGGTCGGCTACCGGATCCGGTCCAGCGGTCCCGGGGTGTAGGGCGAGCTGGCCTCGAGGTAGTCGGCGAAGGCGTCGATGTCGAGCCCGCCGAAGTACCGGTTGGTGCCCTCGGTGAAGGTCGGGAAGCCGTCGCCGCCGTCGGCCAGGAAGTTGTTGGTGACGATCCGGTAGCTGGCCGCCCTGTCGATCGGCACCCCGTCGAGGGTCACCGAGCCGTCGACCGCGCCGCCGGCACCGCGCTCGTAGCTGAAGCCGTCGCTGACCTGCAGGATCTTCGGGTTCGCCGCGTTGGTGCCGGTGACCTGCTCGCTCAGCAGGTCGTAGATCTGCTGGCCGGTCAGGGTGAGGGAGACCAGGAAGTTGTTGAACGGCTGCACCGCGAACGCCTCGGCGTAGGTCACCTCACCGGGCGCCTCGCCGTAGGAGACGTTGTCGCGCACCAGGCTGGCCCGGATGCCACCGGGGTTCATGAAGGCGATCACCGGCTGCTCGCCGCCGGTCACGACGCTCTCGTCGGCCAGCTGCGCGTCGGCGATCAGGTCGCCGAGGGCGCTCTCACCCTGGGCGCTCGCGTCGGTCGTCACGTCGTCGGCGATGGTGCCCAGCACCCGGCTGGCGATCGGGGTGACCAGCTCGGTGTAGCGCTCGATCAGCCGGGTCTGCCGGCGGTCCTTCGGGAGGTCGGGGCTGACGGGCACGTTGGCGCCGGCCACGCTCGCCCGCACGATGTCGTGCTTGGCCAGGTCGTAGCGCAGCGTGGTCTCGGTGACGAGCCGGCCGGCCGAGGACGCCGAGGTGACCAGGCGGGACTTGCCCTTCGGGTCCTTGACGTCGCAGACGTAGGGCTGGTGGGTGTGGCCGGTGACCACGGCGTCGATGGCCGGGTCGAGGTTGGCGGCGATCGGCAGGATCGGCGAGGTGTCCTGCAGCGAGCCGCCCTTGGCGCAGGCGTAGTCGTAGGAGGGGTTCAGCCCGCCGTACTGCTGGCCGTCCGGCCCGGTCCACGTCTCACGGTTGGGCGTGCCGCCCTCGTGCACGAGCACGACGATCGCGTTGACGCCCTTGCGCTTGAGCTGCGGGACCAGCGCGTTGGCCGTGCGCACCTCGTCGGTGAACTCCAGGCCCGCCACGCCGCTCGCGGTCACGATGTCGGGCGTGCCCTCGAGCGTCATCCCGATGAAGCCGATCTTCGCGCCGCCGATCCGCTTGATCGCGTAGCCCGGCAGGATCGTGTCGCCCGTGCCGGCGTACTTGACGTTGGCCGCCAGGTAGTCGAAGTCCGCGCCCTTGAAGCGCCCGGCGGGGCAGGAGTTGCGGTTGTTCTCGCCGTCGCCGTCGTCGATGCAGCCGCCCCGCTGCTTGCGCTGCAGCTCCTGGTAGCCGTTGTCGAACTCGTGGTTGCCGACGGCGCTCACGTCGAGGCCGAGCTTGTTGAGCGACTCGATGGTCGGCTCGTCGTGAAACGCCGCGGAGAGCAGCGGGGTCGCGCCGACCAGGTCGCCGGCGGCGACCGTGACGGAGTGGCGCGACTTCTTGCGCAGCTGCGCGAGCTTGGTGGCCAGACGCTCCGCGCCGCCGGCGCCCTCGATCGTGGTGTCGCGGGGCGTGCCCTCGGCGTCGAGCTCGTGCCCGGTCACGACCCGGCCGCCCGAGCCGGTGGGGGGCTCGAGGTTGCCGTGGAAGTCGTTGAACGACAGCATCTGGACGTCGACGTGGCGCGCCTGCCAGTGCTTGCGCTTCTCCCAGCCCTTGCCGCCCTTCTGGGCGCGCTCCGCGGAGTCGGACGGCGCGGCGCCGGCGGAGGTCGACGCCCCCACCGCACCGAGACCGGTGAGCGCGATGCTGCTGGCGGCGAGCACCGCCACGAGACGGCGGCGCGAACGGGACGAGAGACGCATGGGCAGGCTCCTGGTGATCCTCCGAGTGGACCCGGTGACCCTAACCAGCCCGCTCCGGCGGCGTCACCGCCCGCAGGTCACGTTTGCGTGACGAGTGGGTGGACGGCCGGCTCAGCGGTCGCGGGCGGGCAGGCCCAGCTCGGCCCAGACCGCGCGCCACACCACCTTCGGGCTCTCGCCGTCGGCCAGGGCCTCCTCGACGGTGCGCCCCTCGAGCGCCGCCAGCACGTGCTGCATCGCCCAGACGCGGGCGTAGCCGCCACCGAGGCTCTGCTCCATGCGGGCCCAGAACTCGGTGTGCCTCATCGCGCCGACCGGCGGGATGGGACAGTAGGGGCTGCGCATCGGGGGTCCACCCCGGCGATTCTGCACGACGCGAGAAGGAGTGACCGGTGGGGACGATCGGTGCGGTGCTGGTGGTGCTGATCGCGCTGGCGCTGGTCGGCGCCGGGATCGTGCAGCTCCGCTCGGGACCGCTGCCCTTCCCCGCGATCATCACCGGGGCGCTGACCTGCACGGTGTGCTACATCGTGGCCGGCACGGTCAACAGCTCCTCCTCGCTCCCGAGCGTCCCGACGGTCGTCGGCTCGCTCGTCGGCGTGCTCACGCTGGTCGCGATGGTGATCTCGCTGGTCCCCCGCTCCCCCGAGCGCGACCGGACCCGCCGCAGCCCGATCTACATCGCCGTCGCCGGCACCTTCGTCGGCGCCGCCGGCCTGCTCTGGCACGTGCTGGTCTGAGCCCGGTGGTGGTCTGGGCCCGGCGTCCTACGCCGGGTCGCGGCGCCGACGGCGACCCGCGAGGCCGCCGAGGAGGACCCCGAGCAGCACCAGGGCCGCCAGCAGCAGCCAGCCCCCGACGTAGTCGCGGTCGAGCAGCGTGGGGTTGTCGTCGCGGGCCCCGAAGCGACCGAGCACGGGCACCGCGGTGACCGTGACCGTGAGGAGCACCACCGCGCCGACCGTCACCGCGGTCCACCACGAGGCGGGCACGACGCGCCGCAGCGCGAGCACGCCGAGCACGGTCAGCGGCGCGACCAGGGCGTCGTGCACCACGACGCCGCCCGCCAGCCACAGCAGCGCGTCCAGCAGGTCGGCCAGGTCCTGCCGCAGGAGCAGCAGCGCGCCGTACGCCGTCGCGGCCACCCCGGCGCCGCCCAGCAGCAGCCGCGCGGCGGTCACGTGCCCACCTCGTCGGCCGGCTCGATGCGGGTGAGCCACTTGGTCTGCATCACCCCGGGGCGGTTGGGGGCGATCAGCCGGCAGGGGTAGCCGTGGTCGAGGTCGAGGTCCTCACCGCCCAGGCGGAGCGCGACCAAGGTCAGCTCGTCACGCGCGAAGGAGGCGGGGAGCCGGCTGCTGCCGAAGGCCCCTCGGGTCTGCAGCGAGGTGAGCCGGACGTCGGCGTCGGCAGGCAGGCCCACCCGGTCGAGCAGGTCGGCCAGGCGCACCCCGGTCCACTCCCCCGACGCGCTCCACCCCTCCACGCACGCGATCGGCAGCTCGTGCGTGTGCTGCTCGAGCCCGAGGAGGTCCTCCCGGCTCAGCGACTCCTCGCCGTCGGGCCCGACCAGCGTCAGGCGCCACGCCGGGTCGGGTGCGGTCTCGGTGACCCCCGCCGCGACGGCCGAGCGGTTGATCGGGATGCCCTGCGGCCCCTCGCCGGTGCGCACGGCCAGCACCGAGACCCGCCGCAACCACGGGACCGTCTGCCCGGCGTTGGCGACCACCGCGACCGCCGAGGCCAGCAGCACGGCGCGCAGCACCGTGCGCCGGCGCGGCCCCTCGCGGTCGGGGTCGTCGCTGTGCTCGTCGTCGACGGGGGCGGCGAGCGCGCGGCGGATCACGGGCAGCTTGACCGCGACGTGCACCAGCAGCGCACCGATCGCCACCCAGGCACCCGCGTAGTGGGCGGCCCGGAAGCCGAACGCCCAGGGGTACCACTGGGCGGCGTTGGCCAGCCCGACGACCAGCTGGAAGACCGAGGCTGCCACCAGCACGAGGACCGAGAGCCGCTCGAGCCCGTGCAGCACCAGCGCCCGCGCGTCGCGCCACGGCACCGAGGCGAAGAGCCGCGGGTAGACCGACCACAGCTTGACCAGCAGCAGCGGGATCGCCGCGATGCCGGTGAGCACGTGCAGCCCCTGCGTGACGCGGTAGCCGCCGACCGGTCGCGTCGGGGGCACGACCGGGAGGTCGAGGTAGTACCAGTGGCTGATCAGGCCCGTCGCGAAGCAGACGGCGAAGCAGGCGCCGAGCCAGACGCCCACACGGGCGGTGAGCCGCTCGTGGCGCAGCGGCGAGGTGAAGGATCCCTCGCGTGGGATCACGCCCGGCTCCGTCAGACCGCGTGCCGCAGCACGGCGAACCAGCGGTCGCGGTGGCGCGTGACCACCTCGACCCGGAGCGCGGCCGAGGCCGCGAGCTCCTCGATGGCGTCGACACCGACCCGGGCCCAGGGGAACGGCCGGGTGCGGCGTCCGCCGCTGACGAGCAGCGCCTCGTGGATGCTGAGGCCGGTGCCGGGACCGGCGAGGTCGACGACGATGCGGCCGTGCTCGGGGTCGACCAGCTCACCGCAGCGCGTGAGGAGCTGTCGCGGCTCCCCGCCGATGCCGATGTTGCCGTCGGCGAGCAGCACGGTGTCCCAGCGGCCCTCGCCCGGCACGGGGTCGAAGACGTTGCGACGCAGCGCAGGGACCCCCCGGGTGCGGGCCTGCTCGACGGCCTCGCGCACGATGTCGAGACCGAGCACGGCGTGTCCCTCGTCGCTGAGGTGCTCGCTCATCCGGCCGGGCCCGCAGCCGACGTCGATGGTGGTGCCGTGGCAGTAGGCCAGCAGCGCACGGTCGGACTCGTCGACCGGCCGGGACCACCGGTGCACGGGCAGCTCCTCCTCCTGCTCGGAGAGGCCCTCGACCAGGCAGGGCTCGCCCCGCAGCGCGTCGGCGAAGACGGCGCTGAAGGACAGCTGCGGCTCGACGTCGACGAGCTCGTCGTCGGGGAGGTACTCGGCGGTGCTCACTCAGGCCACCTCGGCCTTCAGCGACCGCCAGGCGGCGGCGAAGCGCGAGCCGGGAGCGGCGTCCGCGACCAGGACGGCGTCGGCCTCCTCGTCGACGTCGCGCAGCGCGACGGTGGTGCGCAGGTGCGCGCCCGCGCGCTCGAGCGCCCGGCGCGTCTCGGCGCCCGTGTTGTCGGCCGACATCGGCACCTCCTCGAGATGGGTGAGCAGCGCGGTGCCGCCCACGCCCAGCAGCCACCAGCCGCCGTCGTCGGCGGGGCCGAGCACGGCGTCGGACGGCGTCCGCAGCAGCTCCCCCGCCGCACGCAGGGCGTCGGGAGAGGCGTGCGGGGTGTCCATGCCGACCTGCACCGTCGGCGCGCCACCGGACGCCGTGGAGGCGTCGAGGTGCGCGTGGAGCAGCCGCGCGGCCAGCCCGTCGCCACGCTGGGGGTGCACCGTCCAGCCCGCGGTGGCGGCCAGCAGCTCCTCGCCGCGGGCGGCCTCGGCGAGGTCGCCGGCGAGCGCGAGGTGGCACCGCTCGAGGGGGTACGCCGTCGTGGCCGCCTCGAGCGTGTCGAGCAGCGCGGCGGCGGCGAGGTCGGCGGCCTGCGCCATGCCGACCGTGCGGCCGAGTCGGGTCTTGGCCCGGCCGGGCACCGGCGCCTTCGCCACGACGAGCATCACCGGCGGGGTCGACCGCGTCGTCACGAGAGCACCCGCGCGAAGTCGCGTGCGGCGCGCACGGTGCCGACCACGGAGCCGGACACCTTGGAGCGGGTGCCCTCGGCGCGGGGGTGGTAGTCGATGTCGCGCTCGCTGAAGCGCCAGCCGGCCGAGGTGGCGCGCTGCAGCAGCTCGACGGGGTAGCCGACGCGGCGGTCCTCGACGCCGAGGCCGAGCAGGTCGTCGCGACGGGCCACGCGCATCGGCGCGATGTCGTGCAGCGACATGCCGATGCGGCGGCGCAGCCACCACAGCACCACGGCGTTGCCGGCCCTCGCGTGCCACGGCCACACGCCGCGCGAGACGGGACGGCGGCGTCCGACGGCCATGTCGGCGCGACCCTCGTGGACGTCGGCGAGCAACGGGACCAGCTGGGCAGGATCCATCGAGCCGTCGCCGTCCATGACGGCGACGTACCCAGCGGTGGCGGCCTCAAGCCCGGCGTGGACGGCGGCGCCGTACCCCGGCCGGGACTCGGTGACCACGCGTGCGCCGAGCCGGCGCGCCACGTCGGCGGTGCCGTCGCGCGAGCCGTTGTCGACCACGATCGCGGTGAAGCCGGCCGGGAGTCGCGGCAGCACGCCCGGCAGCGCCGCCGCCTCGTCGCGGCAGGGGATCACCACGTCACACGGCACCGGGTCTGGCATGGGCTCCACCGTATTGGTTCGGACCCAGGGGCCGACCGGATGGGTGCGGCCCCGTGGGCGTCGTCGGGTGCGCGGGGATCAGCGCGGGATCAGCGCGGGATCAGCGCAGGATCAGCGCAGGGGGGCGGAGGCGAAGGCGGCCACCCCGTCGGCGGGGGTGACCTGGGCCCGGAAGCCGAGCTCGATCGCGGCGAGCTCCGGGCTCGCCACGACGTGGCGCACGTCGCCGGGGCGGTACTGCCCGGTGACCTGCGGCGCCGGCCCGCCCGCGGCGTCGGCGAGGATCCGCGCGACCTCGAGGATGGGCACGGGGTGGCCCGAGCAGACGTTGTACGCCGCCCACGACTCCTCGTCGCGGTCCAGCACGGCGTCGAGCGCCGCGAGGTTGGCGCGCGCCACGTCGTCGACGTGCACGAAGTCGCGCACCTGGCCGCCGTCCTCGAAGACCTGGGGCGGCGTGCCGGCCTCGAGCTGCGAGCGGAAGATCGCCGCCACCCCGGAGTACGGCGTGTCCCGGGGCATCCCGGGGCCGTAGACGTTGTGGTAGCGCAGGCCGATGGCGCGCGAGCGCGCCTGGCGCACCCACGCCGAGGTGTAGTGCTCCTGGGCGAGCTTGCTGGCGGCGTAGCTGCTGCGGGGGTCGAGCGGGGCGTCCTCCGGCACCAGCTCCCACGCGAGCGCGCGACCGCACTCCCCGCAGTGCACCTCGAAGTCGCCGTCCTCGAGCGCGGCGCGCGCCCGGACCGCCGCCGGCTGGCGGCCGTGCTCCTCGCAGGAGTAGCGGCCCTCGCCGTAGACGACCATCGAGCTCGCCACGACCAGCGCGTCGACCCCCCGCGCGGTCATCGCGGCGAGCAGGGCCGCGGTGCCGAGGTCGTTGTGGGCGGCGTACAGCGGCAGGTCGGCGGGCGTGACGCCCGCGCCGACCATCGCCGCCTGGTGGCAGACCACGTCGACGCCGTCGAGCAGGTCGGCCCACTCCCCCGCGTCGCGCACGTCGAGCCGGTGCACGTCGTCGGGCACGACGGTGCCCTCGCCGTGCGCCTGCGGGATCACCGCGTCGACGCCCACGACCTCGTCGCCGCGCTCGCGCAGCTGCGCGGCGATGCGGCTGCCGATGAAGCCGACCGCACCCGTCAGCAGCACCCTCATGCCGGGATCCACGGGGTGCTCGCGACGTCGTCGAGCCACGCGGCGCAGCCGCAGGTCCGGGAACCCGTGGGCACGTCGGCGACCACCTCGCCGAGCATCGTCTTGAGCCGCTCCACGTGCTCGGCGAAGAGCGCGAAGACCGACGCCTGGTCGACCGACTCCTCACGGCTGACCCCGGCGTCGACGTCGGTCACCAGCGCGATCGTGGCGTAGCAGACACCCAGCTCGCGGGCCAGCACCGCCTCGGGGTGGCCGGTCATGTTGACCACGGTCCAGCCCGCCTGGGCGTAGCTCACCGACTCCGCCCGGGTGGAGAAGCGCGGGCCCTCGATCACGACCATGGCGCCACCGTCGATGGCCCCCTCGCCCGCGTGGGCCAGGAACGCCACCCGCAGCTCGGGGCAGTCGGGGTCGGCGAAGGGCGCGTGCGCCGCGCCGGTCTCGACGTAGGTCTGCACCCGTCGGGTGGTGCGGTCGACGAGCTGGTCGGGCACCACGAGCGTGCCGGGCCGGGTCTCGGGCTGCAGCCCGCCCACCGCGCACGGCGCCAGCACGCGCTGCACGCCGAGCGAGCGGAGCGCCCACAGGTTGGCGCGGTACGGGATCTGGGTGGGCGGGTACTGGTGGCCCTTGCCGTGGCGGGGCAGGAAGGCGACGGCGCGTCCCCCGACGGTCCCGACCGCCACCGGCGCGCTCGGGGCGCCGTACGGCGTCTCGACCTCGACGGTGGTGGGGTCCTCGAGGAACTCGTAGAAGCCGCTTCCGCCGATCACGGCGACGTCGGGCACGGGGGTCTTCGGCATGCGCGCAGTCTGCCAAGGGACCGAGGGGGGCGCGGCGGCGGTCCGCCGCGGCGGTCCGCCGGGGCCGCTGCCCCTCCGCGGGCAGGGGCCGTCAGCGGCGCGACGAGCCCTCGGCCAGGTCGCGCAGGGTCAGCAGCTGCCTGCGCATCATCACGAGGTCGCCGGCCGCGAGGAGCGTGCGCCACACGCCACGGCTGTGGCGACGGCGAGGCCCGAGCGCCAGGCAGGCCACGATCCGGGAGCGCGCCGCGTGACCGGGCACGACCTCGTAGCCCAGCGCGACCTCGCCGAGCAGCCGCCGGGCCCGGGGACCGGCCACGGTGACGAAGCCGCGGCCGGGCAGCACCTCGGCGAGCGGCCCGATGAGCACGTGCTGGCCGGGCTCGAGCCGGTCGGCACCGGGCGTCAGGCGCCGCGGGCTGCGGCGTCCGAGGTTGTCGACGAGGTCGTAGGAGTACGGCGCCACCGAGAGCTGGCACAGCCAGCGGTGCACCACCTCGGGCGCGGCGTCGACGTCGACGGCCCGCACCAGGTGCTCGCCGCCGTCGCCGACGTGGCGGTCGGCCGCGTGCCGTGCCCGCCGCTCGTCGGGAGTGGCGCCCCAGCCCCGCAGCGCGGCCCACACCCGACCCTCGTCGGCGCGGGGCCCGGTCACGTCAGCAGCAGCCGGTCGAGCCGGCGGCGCACCACGAGCATGCCGAGGACGCCGAAGGCGACGAGGTAGGCGACCGAGACCAGCGAGGCGAGCGAGACCGTGCCGGTGGTGAGCTCGCGCACCATCACCGTGCCGCGGTAGAGCGGGGTCACCTCGACGACCCACTGCAACCAGGTGGGGTAGGCCGTCACGGGGTAGAAGGTCGCGGAGAAGAGGAACATCGGGAGCGTGAGCAGCGTGACCCACTCGAAGTCCTGGAAGGAGCGCATGTAGGTCGTCATGGCCATGCCGACCGCGCCGAAGGCCACGCCGATGAGCACCGAGGCCGGCAGCGCCAGCACCGCCCACCACGACGAGACCAGACCGGTCGCGAGCATCAGCACCAGGAAGGCCAGCGAGTAGACCGCGCCGCGGGCCACCGACCAGGTCAGCTCGCCCAGGGCGATGTCGCGCGTGGTCAGCGGCGTGGCCAGCATCTGCTGGAAGGTCTTGGAGAACTTCAGCTTGAAGAAGAAGTTCATGGTCGCGTCGAGCAGCGTGCCGTTCATCGCGGCGAAGGCGAGCATGCCGGGCGCCACGAAGGCGGCGTAGGAGATCACCTGGCCGTCGACCTCGAAGCCCGTGACCAGCCGCCCGACGCCGACGCCGATCGAGAAGAGGTAGAGGGCGGGCTCGAGCAAGCCGGAGAGGAAGACCCACCACATCCGCCGGTAGGTCAGGTAGTTGCGGTGCACCACGACGCCGGTGGCCGAGAGCCGCGAGCGTCGGCCGGGGTGCGGGTCGCCGTGGCGCGCGAGGTGGTGGGCGGCCAGGCTCACGTGACCAGCCTCCGCGTCAGGGCGCGCACCGCGAGGACGTAGCCCACCGCCCCCAGCACGGCGAGGTAGGCGACGTGCAGCAGCGCGGGACCGGCCTGCCAGGTGCCGAGGCTCGCCATGCGCGTGAGCTCGACGCCGTGCCACAGCGGGCTGACCGTGGCCAGCCGCGCCAGCGCCGGCCCGAGGTTGTCGACGGGGAAGAAGGCCCCCGAGAAGAGGAAGAGCGGGAGCATCCCGAGGCGGAAGAGCAGCGCGAAGGCCGACTCGTGGGAGATCCACGCCGAGAAGGCGAAGACCGGGGTGGCGAAGGCGAGCGCGACGAGCGCCTGCACCACCAGCGCGACCGCGGCCCCGAGCACGGAGCCGAAGACGCCGAAGGGCGAGAGCACCAGGCAGAAGACCAGCGCCCCGAGCAGCACCCGGGCCAGCACGTAGCCCACCTGGGCCTGCACCACGTCGGCGACGCCGAGCGGGGTGGCCGTCATCGCGTAGTAGGTCTTGTGCCAGCGGATGCCGCCGAAGACGTTGTAGGTCAGCTGGCTGAAGACGAGCTGCATCGAGGCGGCGGCGAGCATGCCGGGGGCCACGAAGGCGACGTACGACGTGGCGCCGGCCAGCTCGCTGCGGTCGGCCGTGACGTAGCCGCCGAGCAGCACGCCGAGCGACACGACGTAGAGCAGCGGCGTCACGAAGGACGAGACGACCGTGCCCTTCCAGGTGCGCCGGTACAGCGTCCACCAGTAGTCGGCCAGGCGGGGGGCGAGGGTGGGGTGGCTCATCGCGTCGCTCAGTCGACCAGGCTGCGGCCGGTGAGGCGGAGGAAGACGTCCTCCAGGGACGACCGGCGCACGAGCGTGGCCACGGGGTGGAGCCCGCGGTCCACCACCGCCTGCACGGCGGCCTCGCCGTCGGCGGTGTAGAGCAGCAGCCGGTCGGGCAGCACCTCGACGCGGCCGGTGTCGCCGACCACGTCGGCGACCTTGCCGGCGATCGCCTCGTGGTCGTCGTGCTGCTCGGGCGCGAAGCGCAGCTCCGCCACCTCGCGGGTCGAGTGGTCGCGGATCAGCTCGGCGGGCGAGCCCTCGGCCACGATGCGCCCGTCGTCCATCACGACCAGGCGGTCGCACAGCTGCTCGGCCTCGTCCATGTAGTGCGTCGTGAGCACGATCGTGACGCCCTGCTGCTTGAGCCGGAAGAGCCGGTCCCAGAGCACGTGGCGGGCCTGCGGGTCGAGCCCGGTCGTGGGCTCGTCGAGCAGCAGCAGCTCGGGACGGTTGACCAGCGAGCGCGCGATGGTGAGGCGCCGCTTCATGCCGCCGGAGAGGTCGTCGACCTTGGCGAGCCGCTTGTCGGTCAGCTGCACGAAGTCGAGCAGCTGGTCGCAGCGCTCCCGCAGCTCCTTGCGGGCGATCCCGAAGTAGCGGCCGTAGATGTAGAGGTTGTCGAGCACGTTGAGCTCGAGGTCGAGGGTGTCCTCCTGCGGGCAGACGCCGATGCGGGCGCGGATGTCGGGGCCGTGGGTGGCGGGGTCGAGCCCGAGGATGCGCAGCTCTCCGGAGGTGACGGGCGAGACGGCCGCGACCATGCGCATCGTCGAGGACTTGCCGGCACCGTTGGGACCCAGGAAGCCGAAGGCCTCGCCGGGACGCACCTCCACGTCGATGCCCCGCACCGCCTCGAAGTCGCCGAAGGACTTGCGCAGGCCGCGCGCCGAGATCATGGACCCACTCACGAGGCCCGACGGTACGACGCCGCCCCGACAGGTCGCGAGCCGCGCGCCGACGGCGCTGTCGGTCCTCCTTGGCAGGATGAGCAGGTGACCGCCCTCGACCAGTTCAGCGAGGCGACCCGCACCTGGTTCCGGGCCGCCTTCGCCGAGCCCACCCCGGCGCAGCAGGGCGCCTGGACGGCGATCTCCGAGGGCCGCCACGCGCTGGTGGTCGCGCCCACCGGGTCGGGCAAGACGCTCTCGGCCTTCTTGTGGTCGGTCGACCGGCTGGCCAGCGAGCCCGTGCCCGAGCGGTCCAAGCGCTGCCGCGTGCTCTACGTCTCCCCGCTCAAGGCCCTCGCCGTCGACGTCGAGCGCAACCTGCGGGCGCCGCTGGTCGGCATCCGGCAGACCGCCGAGCGGCTGCGGTCGGAGGGGCGGGCCACCGAGGTCCCGGAGATCCGGGTGGGGGTGCGCTCCGGCGACACCCCGGCCCAGGAGCGGCGCCGGCTGGCCACCACGCCGCCCGACATCCTCATCACCACCCCCGAGTCGCTCTTCTTGATGCTGACCTCGCAGGCCCGCGAGTCGCTGCGCGGGGTCGAGACCGTGATCGTCGACGAGGTGCACGCCGTGGCCGGCACCAAGCGCGGTGCCCACCTCGCGCTCTCGCTGGAGCGCCTCGACGAGCTGCTCGAGAGGCCGGCGCAGCGCATCGGCCGGAGCGCCACCGTGCGGCCGGTCGACGAGGTGGCGCGCTTCCTCGGCGGATCCGCGCCGGTCGAGGTCGTCGCCCCGCCGTCGGAGAAGCGCTGGGACCTGCAGGTCGTGGTCCCGGTGGAGGACATCACCCAGCTCGGCGAGGAGGGCGACGACGGCCCGCGCGCGGGCTCGCTGTGGCCCCACGTGGAGGCGCGCGTGCTCGACCTGGTCGAGCAGCACACCTCGACGATCGTCTTCTGCAACTCCCGGCGCCTGGCCGAGCGCCTCACCGCCCGGCTCAACGAGCTGTCGTGGGAGCGCGCCGGCATCGCCTTCGAGCAGGGCGGCTCGCGCACGCCCGCCGAGGTGATGGCCCAGTCGGGCCGCACCGACGCCGCCCCCGAGGGCGCCGAGCTGGTCGCCCGCGCGCACCACGGCTCGGTCTCCAAGGAGCAGCGGGCCGTCATCGAGGACGACCTCAAGCGCGGCCGGCTCCCCTGCGTGGTCGCCACCAGCAGCCTCGAGCTCGGCATCGACATGGGCGCGGTCGACCTCGTCGTCCAGGTCGAGTCGCCCCCGTCGGTCGCGAGCGCGCTGCAGCGGGTGGGGCGTGCCGGCCACCAGGTGGGCGAGGTCTCCCGCGGCGTGATGTTCCCCAAGCACCGCGGCGACCTCGTGCCGGCGGCGGTCGCCGTCGAGCGGATGCGCAGCGGTGGCATCGAGGCGCTGCACGTGCCGGCCAACCCGCTCGACGTGCTGGCCCAGCAGCTCGTGGCCGCCGCGTCGATGGACACCTGGCAGGTCGACGCCCTGCTCGAGCTGTGCCGGCGCTCGGCCCCCTTCGCCTCGCTGCCCCGCAGCGCCTTCGAGGCCACCCTCGACCTGCTCACCGGCCGCTACCCCAGCGACGAG
>JBQGFI010000302.1:0-4242 GCA_052040065.1 Marmoricola sp. | reverse complement strand
CTGCGTCGCGCTGCCGGCCGCCGGCACGGCGGCGACGCCCCACGGCCTGCGGGTCGACCTGGTCGAGCGTGCCCTCGACGGTCTCGAGCACCCCGAGGGCGCGCTCGCGTGGCTGGCCCGCTCCGGGCCGCTGCTCGCCGGCGACGACGAGCTCGCGGGGTGGTCGGCGGTGCGCGCCGGCTTCGCGCGGCACGGCTTGGACCCGTCGGGGTTCTGCGTGCTCAACCGCGTCGGGTGGCGCGACCTGGCCAGCGGGGCCGGGCGCACCTGGACGCGGGTGCGCCCGCGTCGGGCACACCCCTAGGCGTGCGCCCCGTCGACGGGCCAGGTGTGCACGGGCTCGTTGGCGTGCATCAGCTCGCGGTAGCGGCCCAGCACCTGGCGCAGCGCCGTGGCCCGGTCGGCGCCGGCCGCCTCGGCGGCCTGCACCGAGGCGACGTACCAGGAGGCGCCGTTGGTCTGCTCCACGCAGCGCCCCTCGATGATGTCGAGCAGCCGTCCGGCGGCGGCGCCGTCGACCCCCCAGCGCTCCAGCCCCTCGGCGGCCGCCGGCAGCAGCCGGCGCAGCACCAGCTCGCTGGCCGCGACCTCCCCGATGCCGGGCCAGTAGACCCGGGCCTCGATGCCGTGCTGGGCGGCGACGTGGAAGTTCTCCTCCGCCGCGGAGAAGGACATCCGCGACCACAGCGGCCGGTCGTCCTCGGCCAGGTAGCGGGTGAGGCCGAAGTAGAAGGCGGCGTTGGCCATGGTGTCGACCACCGTCGGGCCGGCGGCGAGCACGCGGTTCTCCACGCGCAGGTGCGGGACGCCGTCGACGACGTCGTAGACCGGCCGGTTCCAGCGGTAGACGGTGCCGTTGTGCAGCTTGAGCTCCGAGAGCGCGGGCGTGCCGCCCGACTCGAGCACCTCCAGCGGGTCCTCGTCGTCGGTGATGGGGAGCAGCGCCGGGAAGTAGCGGACGTTCTCCTCGAAGAGGTCGAAGATCGAGTTGATCCACCGCTCGCCGAACCAGACCCGCGGCCGCACCCCCTGCTCCTTGAGCTCCTCGCTGCGGGTGTCGGTCGCCTGCTCGAAGAGCGGGATCCTGGTCTCCTGCCACAGCTGCCTGCCCAGCAGGTACGGCGAGTTGGCGCCGAGGGCGAGCTGGATGCCGCTGATGGCCTGCGAGGCGTTCCAGTACGCCGCGAAGGTGTCGGGACCGACCTGCACGTGCAGCTGCGTGCTGGTGCACGCGGCCTCCGGCATGATCGAGTCGGAGGTGGTCCGGAGCCGCTCGGTGCCCCCGATGTCGATGACGAGGTCCTCGCCGCGTGCCGCCAGGATCTGGTCGCTCAGCAGCTTGTAGCGGGGGTTGGGACTGATCCGCGAGGGGCTCAGGTCGCCCTCCCCCAGCGTCGGCAGGATGCCGATCATCACCATGTGGGCGTCGACCTCGTTGGCCTTGACCTCGGCGTTGTTGAGGCTGGTGCGCAGGTCCTCCTCGAAGCCGGTCATGCCACGCGGCTGCAGCGGGCGGGGCAGCATGTTGATCTCGAGGTTGAACTGCGCGAGCTCGGTCTGGAAGTTGGGGTCGGCGATCGCCTCGAGCGCCTCCGCGCTCTTCAGCGCCGGCATGCCGTCGTCGTCGACCAGGTTGAACTCGATCTCCATCCCGGTCATCGGGTTGTCGGTGTCGAAGCGCGACTCCCGCAGCATCCGTGCCAGCACGTCGAGACAGCGGCGCACCTTCTCGCGGTGGCGGGTGCGGTCGGCGCGGCTGAACTCCTGGTCAGCGACCTCTTCTCCCATGGACGCACACTAGGGCCTCGGCGGCGGGGCTGGCCTACGATGCCCGGTCGTCGTGCAGCAGCGGGAGCTGGTGGGCCGACGGCTCCGGCCAGGCGCTGGGGGGCACCGCGCCCTGCAGCAGGTCGGCGACGAGGTCGACCAAGGAGTGGTGCGCCACCACCTCGCGGGAGCGGTCGATCGCGCACCAGGCGAGCGCGCCGTCGCCGTGCAGGTAGGCGGCCAGCGCCAGCAGGCCGCACGGGCCGGGCAGCAGGTGGTCGGGAGCGCGCCGCACCAGGTCGAGCCAGAGCCCGACGTGCCCCCGCGCTCCCCGACGCCGCAGGTCGACCCACGCGGCGTCGCGCACGTCGCCCCGGACCACCGCGGCGAGCAGGCGCGCGGCGTCGGCGGTGTCGAGGGGCTCGCCGGCGCCCACCGCCTCGCGGACCCGGTCGCGCACCCAGCGCGCCTCGCGACCGAGCCGGTCGGGCCCCGCGTCGCCGGCCAGCAGCCGGGCGCGCAGGTCGGCGGCCGTCGTCAGCCGGGAGCGCTCGACGTCGTCGGTGCCCCGGAGCGAGGCCCGGAGCGACTCCCGGTCGGTGTGCACCGCGCGGCCCTCGTAGACGGCACGCACGGTGAAGCGGTGGGTGCCCAGGTCGTACGCCGTGCCGACCTCGTCGTCGTGCAGCGGCCGGAACCACCTCCCGTCGTGCACCCGCAGCAGGTCGACGACGTCGACGCCCGCCGCGCGCAGCTCCTCGAGCAGCAGCCCCGCCTGGTCGCGGGCCCGTGCGTGGTCGTCGGTGTAGAGCAGCGCGGCCGCCCGGGGGGCGTGGTTGGTGCGGCAGGCGCCGGCCAGCAGCCGGGCGAGCTCCTGCTGCGCCCCCGGCTGCTCGGGCAGGTCGGCGCGCGCGTGGAAGCCGTCGGGGCCGCCGAAGCTCAGCACCACCACCGAGTCGGTCGGGTGGAAGCCCAGCACCTGCGGCACCAGCGCCACGAGGTCGGTCGGAGACCTGGCCACCCAGGCGTGGGGGGCCGCCGCCGGCTCGGACCGCGCGGGACGACGCGGGTGCGGGACGCGCGAGGTCGGGTGGGTGGAGCGGTGCGGCCGGTGGCGTCGGGTCATGCCCCGACCCTCGACGGCGCGGGCGCACCGCGACACCTGCCGCGGGGATCTGTGGACCGGCGAGAGGGACGGAGGGCCTGTGGACGCGAGCCGGTCGCCGGACGGGTCTGTCGGCGGACCGTGCGACGATCCTGGGCGTGCGTGCGGAGCCGACGATCCTGCACCTCGACCTCGACGCCTTCTACGCCTCGGTCGAGCAGCGCGACAAGCCGTCGCTGCGCGGCAAGCCCGTGGTCGTCGGCGGCACCGGCGGGCGGGGGGTGGTCGCGACGGCGTCCTACGAGGCCCGCCGCTTCGGCGTGCACTCGGCCATGTCGACGGCCCAGGCGCGCCGGCTGTGTCCTCACGCGGCGTACCTCGGCGGGCGCTTCCACGCCTACCGCGCCACCAGCGCGCAGGTGATGGAGGTGCTGCGCGCCGTGAGCCCGCTGATCGAGCCGCTCTCCCTCGACGAGGCCTACGTCGACCTCGTCGCGGCCGACCTGCCCGACCGGAGCGTGGCCTCGGTCAGCGCCCTCGGCCGGGAGCTCAAGCGACGCGTCCACGAGGTCACCGGCGGCGTCTCCGCGTCGGTGGGCATCGGCAGCTCCAAGCTGGTGGCCAAGATCGCCAGCGACCTCGACAAGCCCGACGGGCTCGTGGTCGTGCCGCCGGGCTCCGAGCGCGACCTGCTCCGCCCGATGCAGGTGACCGTCATCCCCGGCGTCGGCCCGGCCACCACCGACCGGCTGCGGCGCGTGGGCGTGCAGACGGTGGCCGACCTGGAGCGCCTGGAGCGCGAGGAGCTGGTGCACCTGCTCGGCCGCGCCCACGGCACGTCGCTGCACGCCATGGCGCGCGCCGACGACGACCGCGAGGTCGAGGCGCACCGCGACGCCAAGTCGATCAGCGTCGAGGACACCTACGAGACCGACTTGGTCGCCAACGCCGTGCTCACCGCGCTGCTCGACCGCCAGGCGGCCAAGGTCACCGACCGGCTGCGCGCCGCCCGGCTCTCGGCGCGCACCGTGACCATCAAGGTGCGGCTCTACGACTTCTCCACGCTGAGCCGCTCGGCCACGCTCGCCGAGCCCACCGACGAGGTCCGCCAGGTCAGGCAGACGGCGCGGCGACTGCTGGGCGAGCTCGACACCTCCGGCGGGGTGCGGCTGCTCGGGGTGGGCGTCTCCGGTCTGACCGACTGGGTGCAGGAGGACCTCTTCGCCGACGGCACCGACGAGCCGGGGACCGAGCCCGCGGTCGACGCGGCGCCGGCGCGCGCCGACGCAGCCACCGTGCGCGGTCGCGGCTGGGTGCCCGGCATGGACGTCGAGCACCAGGAGCACGGCCGGGGCTGGGTCTGGGGAGGC
>JBQGFI010000301.1:0-6287 GCA_052040065.1 Marmoricola sp. | reverse complement strand
CTCCACCGACGCCCTGATCCGCGCCTGCAAGCGCGGCGTCTCGGTGCGGGTCATCATCGACAGCGGCATCGAGGACGCGCCGGCCAAGCGGCTGATCGCGGCACTGAACTCCGACAACGTGCGCGACCGCAACAACAACGGCAAGCCGGACCGCCCGGCGCGCTCGGGACCCTGCAACCGCAAGAAGGTCCTGATCACCGCCTCCGGGCAGCGGATCGTCCAGCAGCCCGTCGACTACCGGCGGATGTCGCGGCGCGACCTCGAGCGCAGCGTGGGCGCGCCCAACAACGCGCCGGTCACCTGGGGCAAGGACGGCAGCTACGTCAAGCGCTGCAAGGGCAGCTGCCGCGGTGGCGGTGGCGCCATGCACTCCAAGTTCTTCGTCTTCACCAGCACCGGTGGCGTCAAGGACGTCGTGATGGTCAGCTCGGGCAACCTCAACCTCGGGGCGGCGGTCCGGGGCTGGAACGACATGATCACCTTCACCAAGCGCAACTACCTGCGTCGCGCCTTCGCCCGGATCCACCGGCAGATGACCGACGACCGCCCGGCGAGCAGCCAGGTCACGCGCTTCGTCGACGGGGGCGTCACCGCCCGCTTCTTCCCGCTGCGCAACGGCAGCAGGGCCAACGACCCCACGCTGGCCGACCTCAACCGGATCAGCTGCAAGAGCGCGCTCGGCCCGACGCAGATCCGCGTCTCGATGTTCTACTGGGCCCACGAGCGCGGGATCTACCTGGCCAAGAAGCTGATCAACCTGGCCAAGGCCGGGTGCCGGGTCTCGGTCATCTACGGCGCCCCTGGCGAGACGGTGCGCAAGATGCTGAACAAGGCGGCCCGCAAGGGCATCATCAGCGCCTACGACAGCCGGGTCGACCTGCTCACGTCGGGTGACGGGGCCGGCGACTACCGCGTGCGGACCCACGGCAAGTTCCTGCTGGTCCAGGGCACCTACGGCAACAACCGCAAGGCGTTCCTGACCACGACGGGCTCGCAGAACTGGGCCAAGTCCTCGCTCTCCGGTGGCGACGAGGTCACGGTCAACGTGATGAGCCGCTCGGTCTACAAGCAGTACCGGGCGCACTACGACCGGATCCGGGTCCACTCCAAGCGGATGTGACGCGCGGGGGGCCGGCGGCCGATCAGCCGACCGGCCCCCACTGCGCGTGGATGCGGTAGGTGGTGGGCAGGTCGAGACCCTGCACCAGCTCCTCGTCGACCACCGTGGCGCCGTGCGCGACCGCGGCCGCGCGGACCTCCTCGGGCGAGATGCCGTCGCACCAGACGTAGGTGCCGTCCTTGCCGAAGCGCGTGCGCCCGGTGTGCACCTCGAGGAAGAGCGAGCCACCGTCGCGCAGCGCCATCCGCGCCAGCCGCCAGACGTCGTCGCGCAGCTGGGGCCGGGGGAGGTCGCAGAGCAGGCCGCGGGCGTAGATCGTGGGGCGGGTACGGCGCGCCCAGTCGGCGCCGAGCCAGAGCACGTGGCGGAAGTCCTGCAGGTTCAGGCAGGTGGCCTCGAAGGACTCCAGCCCCTGGCGCCGCGCCCGGTTGCCGACCCGGCGGGCCTCCACGACAACCACCTCGACGGCGGTGACGGAGCGACCGTCGCGGGCGAACCACATGCCGTCGACGCCGTCGCCGCACCCGAGCTCGAGCAGGTCGCCCTCGCCGGGGTCGCGCTCGGCGCTCCAGCGGGCGAAGTCGGAGGGGGCGGGACGCGGCTCGGCATCGCGGAGCACCAGGCCCCAGGCGTCGCGGCGGGCGCGCATGCCGCCGAGCCACCCGTCCATGCGGTGCTCGCGGGGCAGGTCGCCGCTGAAGGCGAAGTCGGGGTCGGGCACGCGCCAGCCGTCGCCGTAGCCCGCCGCGAGCAGCGCGGGCGGGTCGGCCGGCGCCGGCATCGTGCGCCCCTCGAGCACGGCGGTGCCGAGCGGCACCACCGCCGAGCGGGGCAGCTGCGCGCGGGCGTCGTGCACCACGTGCACCCAGCCGTCGGTGCGCCAGCTGGCGAAGACGTCCATGTTGCGGGTGCTGCCGTCGGCCTGGCGAAGGAAGAGCGCCAGGAAGCCGCCGTTCTCCCGTCGTACCGTCCAGCCGCGGCGCCTCAGCGCGCGCTCGACCACGAAGGACTCGCGGATGACGTCGACCGGGGCCTCGTGGTCGCTCCACCAGGCGAGGTCGACGTCGACGTCGTGCCCGATCAGGTGGCCGGTGCGCACCGCGCCCAGCAGCGTGCCCCAGGCGATGTACGCCGGGAGGCCGCACTCCTCGGACAGGACCCCGAGGACCTCCTCGGTCTGGTCGAGGTAGTAGGACTTGGTCTGCTCGTCGAGCGAGTCGAAGGCCACCAGCATGCGGCCGTACTTCGTGACCGCCATGGGGCGGCCCTCGGGGTCCTCGATGCGGATGCGGTCGCCGCCCTGGCCCAGACGCACCTCCTCGTCGAAGACCACGACGCCGTCGTGGCGACGGATCGTCACGGTCGAGAGGCCGTCGAGGAAGGGCTTGAGCTGGGTCGGCCACGGGACGCGCAGCCACCAGCCCGTGCGGTGGCGCGGCCGCAGCACGAAGCCCCACGTGCGCTGGCCGTCGAAGGAGACGTCGTAGCCGTGACCGGTGCCGCTGCTCATCGCGATGCCGGCGTCGGTGACCCGGACCCGGGGCGTCCTGCGGCTCATCGCTCGCTCCTCCTGAGGGCGTCGCGCACCCGTCGCGCGACCGCGTGGCGCACACGCCGGCCGAGCGGGGGCGGGGGTGGGGGTGGTGGCGGCGGGTCCTTGCGCAGGGTGAGGGCGCGCACGTCGCGGATCATCAGCTCGAGGGCGTCGGTCGCCGTGGCCAGGGCCTCGCTGTCGCTGACCTGGTCCGGGTCGACGGCGGCGGGGGACTGCTCGTAGCTGCGCAGCTCCTCCAGGTCACCGGTGACGGCGTAGCCGGCCGCGGCGACCTCCTCGAGGGTGGCGTCGGTGACCGGCCGGAGCGCGTCGAGGTGTCGCTGGGACAGGCCGATCCTGCTGCCTCCCTGGGGCACCAGGACCTCGTGGCCGAAGTACTGGCGCAACCACCGGTGCCGGTAGGGCAGCGGGTCGTACTCGTCGGAGAGCCGCTGCACGACGTGGGTCAGCAGGCGTGCCTGCGAGGCCCCCAGCGACTCGTTGGCGAAGGCCATCCCGTGCTCGAGCCCGCTGTCGTCGAGTTCCGAGGCCTCGCACCACCGCTCCCACAGCAGCGACCTCGAGGCACCGGGCTGCGGCACGGTCACCAGGCGGACCCGGTCGCGGCCCACGGCCCGGCTCCACCGGTCGAGCACCGCGCCGAGGTCCTGCGTGGACCACCCCCAGGCCTCGCGGTGCGGAGTGCCCACGACGTCGTCGGACTCGTGCGCCTCGCGGACCGCGGCCTGGTGGCCCGGGGCCAGGAACCAGTCGCAGAAGTCGCCCAGCGCGCCGGCGACGCCCATCTTGAGGGCCTCCTGCCACACCGCGGGGACCTGGCGCACGTAGTCGCGCGCCGTCACGACGACGAGCACGTCGTCACTGGCGATCTCGTCGACGAAGGCCGCTGCCTGGGGGGCGGTCGCCTGGGAGAGGAACTCGTGGGAGAACAGGGCGGTGCCGTCCCACGCCGGGGCGTGCGCGAGGTGGTCGGCGGGCAGACGGTCGGAGATCCCACCGGGCCCGGAGCCCCCGCCCACGGAGCGGGCCACCTCGAAGTGGTTCATCCGCTCGTGCCCGGGGTAGAGGAAGCCGCGCTCCCGCAGCAGGTCCCGCTGGGCCCACATGATCGTCTGCAGGAAGGTGGTGCCGGTCTTGGGCAGTCCGACGTGCAGGACGGTGCGCTCGGCCACGCGACGCCTCAGAGGCCGGCGCGGTAGCGCTCGAGCACGTCCTCGAGCCTGGCCTCGTCACGCTGGGCGATGGGGACGAGCAGCTCCTCGACCACGTCGGTCAGCTCGGCCAGGCGACGGTGCAGCTGCCGTGCCTCGCGCACGTCGTTCTCCAGCATCGCGACCCGCTCCCACAGCTGCTGGATGTCGATCGACGCCTGCGCGGTGGGGGACCCCGAACGCGCCCTGACTCGCGCCACCAGGTCCAAGGCCTGTCCGGCTCGCCCGCGCAAGCTGCTGCCCGTCATCGTCCATCCTCACCCGCATCACGCCCGAGGGCTGCCGTAGCCTGTCCCCGGCACTCTCGCACACGGGAGTGCGTCGAACTCGGAGAGGGCTGGGTGTTCTGGTGATCGGTCTGGTGCTGGCTGCAGGGGCGGGGCGGCGGCTTCGCCCCTACACCGACACGTTGCCCAAGGCGCTGGTCCCGGTCGACGGCGACACGACCGTCCTCGACATCGCGCTGGCCAACTTCGCGGCCAGCGACCTGCGCGACGTCGCCGTCGTGGTCGGGTACGCCGCCGACGCGGTGCGCGAGCGCCAGGCCGACCTGGAGAGCCGCTACGGCGTGCGGCTGACGCTGGTCTTCAACGACAAGGCCGAGACCTGGAACAACGCCTACTCGCTGTGGTGCGCGCGCGACGTGCTGGCCGAGGGGGCCCTGCTGGTCAACGGCGACACCGTGCACCCCGTCGGTGTCGAGCGCGTGCTGCTCGAGCGGCACGCCCAGGCCGACCGCGCCGACGACGGCATCGTGCTGGCGCTCGACACCCGCAAGCAGCTGGCGGAGGAGGAGATGAAGGTCGTGCTCGACGAGCAGGGCCACGTCTCCTGGATCACCAAGCTGATGGACCCGTCCGAGGCGGCGGGGGAGTACATCGGCGCCACCCTGATCGAGCCGCACGCCGTGCCGCCGCTCGTCGACGCGCTGCAGGCGACCTTCGACCGCGACCCCCAGCTCTACTACGAGGACGGCTACCAGCACCTGGCCACCGGCGGCTTCCGGATCGGGCACGTCCCGCTGCCCGAGGGCACCGAGTGGGTCGAGGTCGACAACCACGAGGACCTGGCCAAGGCGCGGACCATCGCATGCCGATACTGACCCGGATGCTGCCCTCCCCCCTCGTGGTGGAGGTGCGGCGAGGAGCGGTCGCCGACGTGGCGCAGGCCCTGCGCGACCGGCACGTCTCGGCGTCCGGTGCCGTGGTGGTCGCCGTCGGCCCGTCGCAGGGCGAGGCGATCTGGGAGAGCATCCGCGACTCCCTGCCCGACGCCGTGCCCTTCGAGGTGCGCGACGCGTCGCTGGCCACGGCGGCGCGGCTGCAGGAGGCGATGGCCGGGCGCGGGTACGACGCCGTCGTCGGCATCGGCGGCGGCCGCACCCTCGACGTCGCGAAGTACGCCGCCACGCGCGCCGGCGTCCCGATGGTCGCGGTGGCGACCAACCTGGCGCACGACGGCCTCTGCTCCCCGGTGGCGTCGCTGCAGCACGCGCACGGCAAGGGCTCCTACGGCGTCGCGATGCCGCTCGCCGTCTTCGTCGACCTCGACTACGTCGCCACCGCCCCGCGCGGTCTGGTCACGGCCGGCGTGGGCGACGTGGTGAGCAACCTCTCCGCGGTGGCCGACTGGTGGCTGGCGCACGACGTGCGCGGGGAGCCGGTCGACGGCCTGGCCGCGGCGCTGGCCCGCAACGCCGCGGAGGCGGTGCTGCGCCGCGAGGACGGCGTCGAGGACGACGACTTCCTGGTCACGCTGGCCGAGGCCCTCGTGCTCTCCGGCATGGCGATGTCGGTGGCCGGCTCGTCGCGCCCGTGCAGCGGCGCCTGCCACGAGATCCTGCACGCCGTCGACCAGCTCTACCCCGGCACCTCCAACCACGGCGAGCTGGCCGGTGTGGGGGCGCTCTTCGCGACCTACCTGCGGGGTGACACCACCCTGCTCGGAGAGCTGCGTCGCTGCCTGACGCGCCACGGCCTCGCCACCACGCCCCAGGCGGTCGGGCTCACCGAGGAGCAGTTCGTCGCGGCCGTGCTCGCGGCGCCGCAGACCCGGCCCGACCGCTACACCGTGCTCGAGCACCTCGCGCTCGACGAGGCCGGCGCCGCCGAGGCGGTCGCGGGCTTCCTGGCTGACGCCGGCTGACGCGACGGGGGTCGAGAGCCCCGTCACTCGCGGCCCCCGACCCGCCGTGCCGCACCGGTCGGCGGGGCACCTGCTGGTAACTTCGCAGGTGCTCTGCGCGGGGTGCGTGGGCGTCCGGCCCACCCCATGAGCGAGCCAGACCCCTCTCCCAGCACAGGCAGGACATGTGAGCACCTCCCCGACCGCATCGCCCGAGACCGCCCGGCGCGTCGTCCAGCGCACGATCCTGCGACCCGACCAGGAGCTCGACGTCCGC
>JBQGFI010000300.1:0-3126 GCA_052040065.1 Marmoricola sp. | reverse complement strand
CGAGCAGCTGGCGCATGGTGACGACTGCCATGGGTTCTCCTGTTGTTGCGGAGGCGCTCGCGGATGTGCCCGACCTTGAGCAGGTCGAGCCCGGAGCGTGGCTCCTGTGGGTTTTCAGTTGCTGCGCCCGGCGGGTGCCGGATGCCCTGACGCTCACACGCCGGTCCGATCCGCACCCCCGGTGGACCTGGGGTTCGTGCGGAACTGAGGACCGACGCCCACGGGCGGTCCGGAACCAGGGATGCATTCCGACGCGGTCGGTGAACGTGCGAAGTCAGTCCATGAGGACTGCTCCGCACATCGTACGCACGCGCGACGCCCAGGGCGAATCGCTGCGCACGCTCGCGTGAGCGTGCCACCCGCGGGCCCGGAACCGTCCACAGCCCACCCGTGCCGGACGTCGTCCACAGGGGATGCGAGCGTACGTCGCCCGCCGGCGGCGCGCCGCCGAGGATCGACTGGTGCGAGTCCTCCTCACCGTCCTGCTGGCCCTGCTCGTCGCGAGCCCCTCCCCTGCGAGCGGCGCGGCGATCGCCTCGGTCGGCGTGTGGCCGCTGGACCCCGAGCCGGAGGTCGTCCGCGGATTCGAGCCGCCACCGGCGCCGTACGCCGCCGGGCACCGCGGGGTCGATCTGGCCGGCGCACCCGGGCAGGCGGTCCGCGCCGCGCTCCCGGGCACGGTCGGGTTCGCGGGGTCGATCGGCGGCAAGCCGGTGGTCACGGTCGTCCACGGCGGGCGGCGGACGACCTACGAGCCGGTCGCAGCCACGGTGTCGGTCGGCCAGGAGGTGGCCGCCGGCGACCTGATCGGCCGGCTCGTGGTCACCGACAGCCACTGCTTCCCGGCGGCCTGCCTGCACTGGGGGCTCATCGAGGGCACCGGCGACGGGCAGGTCTACCTCGACCCGCTCTCGCTGGTCGGTGGCGGTCCGGTGCGGTTGCTCCCGCTGTGGCGCGATGAGCCGGCGCAGCATCGGCTGCCGTGGACACCCCTCGTCGAGCGTTGGTCGCGGCCGCTCGCCTTCGTCATGTGGCCAGGTCTGGATACGAGCCGGTCGCCGCCTCGTTCCTCGCCGCCGCGACTCACTCGACCGCCCTCAGCGGATCCGCTGTCGCATCTGGGCTACGCCCGGGGGTGCGCCTGCTGGTAGGCCCGGCGCAGCCGGTCGGTGGTGACGTGCGTGTAGAGCTGCGTGGTGGCGAGGGAGGCGTGCCCGAGGAGCTCCTGCACCGACCTGAGGTCGGCGCCGCCCTCGAGCAGGTGGGTGGCGGCGGTGTGCCGCAGGCCGTGGGGGCCGATGTCGGGCGCACCGGGCACGTCGGCGATCCGCGTGTGGACCAACGCGCGCACGGCACGCTGGTCGATCCGGCGGCCGCGGGCGCCGAGGAAGAGCGCTGCGCCCGATCCCTCGATCCGCAGCGCCGGGCGGCCCGAAGCGAGCCAGCGGTCGACGGCGCGGCCGGCGGGCGTGCCGTAGGGCACCGACCGCTCCTTGCGGCCCTTGCCGAACACCCGGACGACCCGTCGCTCGTCGTCGACGTCGTCGATGTCGAGTCCGACCAGCTCGCCCACCCGGATGCCGGTGGCGTAGAGCAGCTCGAGCATCGCCACGTCGCGCAGGCCCACCGGCGTGCCGTCGTCGGCGAGCTCGGCCGCGGACCGGATCAGGGCCTCTGCCTCGTCCGGCCGCAGGACCGGCGGCAGCGTCTTGTGCTTCTTGGGTGATCCCAGTGCGGCGCCGGGGTCGCTGGGCAGGCGGCCCGTCCGGTGGAGCCAGGCCGTGAAGACCCGCGCGGCCGTGGCGCGTCGCGCGATCGTCGTCCGACTGCGGCCGGTGGTCTGGAGCCTGGCCAGCCAGCTGCGCAGCGTGCGGAGGTCCAGGTCGGTGACCTGCTCGGACCCCAGCCGGGTGCAGTGGTCGAGCAGGCTGGACACGTCGCCGAGGTAGGCGCGGACGGTGTGCGGAGCGAGGTCGCGCTCCGACACCAGGTGGCGCTCGTAGTCGCCGAGCAGCCGGGCAAAGGTCTCGGGCAGGCCGGGCTCGACCGCCTCGCCCTCGTCCGTCGCACCCACCCTCGAAGCCTAGGCGCGCGGACGCCCGTCATCGGTCAGGCACGAGCCGCCAGCCCTCCTCGCCGTGCTGGACGAGCGCCTTCGACCTCAGCCGGCGCAGCGCACCCTCGGTGGTGCGGATCGGGAGCCCGCACAGGCGCGAGATCGAGTCGACCCGCGCCGGCTCGCTCACCGGCACCCACACCACCACCGCCAGCTCGGTCGGCGTGAGGTCGTCGCGGGGCCGGACCTCACCGCGGGGTGGCTCGACGAGGTGGTCCCCCGCCGGACCGACCAGCTCGAGGACCTCGGCCCCGTGGGTGACCACCGTGCCGCGTCCCTCGCGCAGGAAGTTGTTGACGCCCTGCGAGGTGTAGCTGGTGACCGGGCCAGGCACGCACATCACCGGGCGGTGGAGGCTCTCGGCCCACCCGGCCGTGTTGAGCGCTCCGCTGCGCAGGGCCGCCTCGACCACCACCGTGCCGCTGGTCAGCGCGGCGATCAGCCGGTTGCGGGCCAGGAACCGGGGTCGGGTCGGCGCCGAGCCGGGTGGCTGCTCGGAGACGACGGCGAACTCGGCTGCGAGGTGCTGCAGCAGAAGCCGGTTCTGCGCGGGGTAGACGCGATCCACGCCGCACGCCAGCACCGCGGCCGTCACGCCCCCGGCCCCGAGGGCGGCGTCGTGCGCCTCGAAGTCGATGCCCAGCGCGCCGCCGGAGACGACAGGGACACCGGCCAGCGCCAGGTGCTCGCAGACCGCCCGCGTCATCTCCACGCCGTAGACGGACGCAGCCCGCGAGCCGACCACAGCCACCGAGGTGGCGAGCTCGGTCAGCGGCATCGGACCCCTCACCCACAGGCCCGGTGGCGTCCCGCCGAATCCGACGTCGGTCACTGCGTCGTCGAGCCGGTCGAGGCCCTCTGGCCACTCGGGATCGCCCGGGACGAGGAAGCGGATGCCGCACCGCGCAGCCTGGTCGAGCCGGCGCGCCGGGTCGACCTCGCCCCGCCGCGGGGCGAGCAGCTCCCCGGGCTCGCCCGCAGGAGCAGCCACCGCCTGCGCGAGCGCGCGC
>JBQGFI010000299.1:0-8944 GCA_052040065.1 Marmoricola sp. | reverse complement strand
TCACCACCGTCTACGTCACCCACGACCAGGTCGAGGCCATGACGATGGGCGACCGCGTCGCCGTGATGAAGGACGGCGTGCTGCAGCAGGTCGACACCCCGCTGGCGCTCTACGACCGCCCGGTCAACCTCTTCGTCGCGGGCTTCATCGGCTCACCGCAGATGAACCTCATGGGCGCGCACGCCAAGGACGGCAAGGCCCAGGTCGGCGACTACCTGGTGCCGGTCGACGAGGCGGCGGCGCACAAGATGTCGGGCGACATCGTGGTCGGGGTGCGCCCCGAGGCGTGGCGCGTCGTCGGTCCCGACGACGGGGGCCTGCCGGTCAATGTCACCGTGGTCGAGGAGCTCGGCTCCGACGCCTTCGTCTACGGCACCAGCGGGGTCGAGGGCACGCCCAACAACATCATCGTGCGCGTCTCCGCCCGCGACTCGGTGCACAAGGGCGACACCCTGCACGTCACCACCGACCCGCGCAGCGTGCACGTCTTCGACGCCGAGACGGGTGACCGCCTCAGCGAGTGACCGACGCGTCGTCCGACTGCCCCGCCGGCCGCGCCTCACCCGCGCGGTCGGCGGTGCGGCGCACGAGGTCGACGACCGTGCCGTAGAGCTGCTCGGGCAGGTCGTGGCCCATGCCCTCGACGACCATCAGCTCGGCCCCGGGGATCGCCCGCGCGGTCGCACGGCCGCCCGAGACGTGCACCATCTTGTCGGCGTTGCCGTGCAGCACCGCCGCCGGCAGCTGCAGGCCGGCGAGCTGGCGCGAGCGGTCGGGCTGGTTGAGGATCGCCAGCATCTGGCGCAGCACCCCACTGGGGGAGATGCCGCGGTCGTAGGTCTCCTCCGCCCGCGCGCGCCTCACGGCCTCGTCGGTGGGGTAGTTGGGCGAGCCGATCAGCCGCCACATCCGCTCCGAGCCCGCCACGTAGGCGTCTCGGCTGTCGGCCTTGCGGGCGATCAGCTGCGGCAGCAGCACCGGGCTCTGCCAGCCCACCGTGCGCCGGCCGAGCGTGGAGCTCAGCGAGGTCAGCGAGCGGGTGCGCGTCGGGTGCTCGACCGCCACCGTCTGGGCGATCATCCCGCCCATGGAGACGCCCACGACGTGGGCGGCGTCGAAGCCCAGGTGGTCCATCAGTCCCACCGCGTCGCCGGCGAGGTCGGACATCGCGTAGGGGCTGCCGGCCACCTGCCGGCCCAGGAACGCCTGCACCAGCTGGGCGCGGCCGACCCGCCCCCGGATGCGCGAGGAGCGACCGGTGTCGCGGTTGTCGTAGCGCACCACGTGGAAGCCCGCGGCGGCGAGCTGCTCGCACAGCTCCGGCGGCCACCAGGTCATCGGACCGCCCAGGCCCATGACGAGCAGCAGCGGCTCGCCGCGGGGGTCGCCGTAGGTCTGGTAGCACAGCTCGACGCCGGGGGCGACGGGGGCGAACAGCTCCTCGGAGACCGGGACGGAGGGGGAGCCCGAGGATCCGGACGGGGTGGCGGTCGACATGCGGGTGACCTGCTCCTTTACAACGAATCACGAGAAGTCAACTGCGGCTCACGCTACCGTCCCGTCATGAGCCCAGCGTCGAGCTCACCTCCGACGCCGCCGCGAGGACCGTTCCTGGCCGCGGACGGCTTCGCCAGCCCGCGCGGTGTCCGGGCGCTGGCGCGCGAGGCGAGCGCCCTGACCGAGGCCGCCCAGCTCGTGCGTCGTCACCGGGCGGGACGACGCCGCCGCACGGCGTACGTCGTGGCCGACCGGGTCGCGCCGCTGCACCCGGTCGTGCTGGTGCCGGGCTTCATGGCCGGCGACGCCACGCTGCAGGGCATGGCGGCGCAGCTGCGCCGCGAGGGCTTCCGCACCTACCGCTCGCGGATCCACGTCAACGTCGGCTGCACCCGCGACGCGGCCGACCACCTCGAGCAGCGGCTCGAGGCGATCGCCGAGCGGCGCGGCCGCCGGGTGAGCATCGTGGGGCACAGTCTCGGGGGGATGCTCGCCCGCGGCCTGGCCGCGCGCCGGCCCGACCTCGTCGCCGGGGTGGTGGCCCTCGGGTCGCCGGTGCTGGCGCCGGGTGCGGTGCACCGGCTGCTCGCGTGGGACGCCCAGCTGCTGAGCCGGCTCCACGACGCGGGACTGCGGCGGGTCATGGGCGCCGACTGCTTCGGCGGCGAGTGCGCCCGGGGCAGCTGGGAGGAGAGCCGGCTGCCGCTGCCGCCGGAGGTGGCCTTCACGGCCGTCTACAGCCGGCGCGACGGGATCGTCGACTGGCGGGCCTGCCTGGACCCCGCGGCGCTGCACGTCGAGGTGCGCAGCAGCCACTGCGGCATGGCCGTCGACCCGGTCGCCATCGACGCCGTCGTCGCGGCGCTGCGGGCGTGCCTCAGCGGCGAGGGTCCGGCCAGCCCTCGGGCAGCTCGTCCCGCGTAGGGGGGTTCGCGCCCCGGCGCTCGCAGGTGATCGCGGCCACCTCCACGGCCGCGGAGAGCAGCAGCGCGAGGTCGTCGTGGTCGAGGTCGCCCAGCCGGTCGGGTGCGTCGTACGCCGCCTGGTCGTGCAGCCGTGCGAGCGCGCCCGCCATGAAGGCGTCACCGGCGCCGACGGTGTCGACGACAGCCGTGGCGCGCGGGGTCACGCTGACCTCGGCCTCGCGGGTGAAGGCGGTGCCGCCCTCGGGACCCCGGGTGAGCAGGACGAGCCGGGTGAGCGCGCCGTCGAGCAGCCGTCGGGCGGTGTCGTCGGGGGAGGCGCCGGGCCGCAGCACCAGGGCGTCCTCGTCGCTGAGCTTGACCAGGGTGCACCGACGCGCCAGGTCGGCGGCCGCGGTCCAGGCGGTCTCGGCGTCGTCGACGAAGCTGGGCCGCACGTTGACGTCGAAGCTGACCAGCAGGCCCCGCTCGCAGGCCTGGTCGACGAGGTCGACCACGCTGTCGCGTCCGGGCTCCAGCACCGTGCCGAGCGAGCCCACGTGCAGCCCGACCCCGTCGGGGAGCGCCTGGCGGGGCAGCGACCACTCCAGGTCGAAGTCGTAGGTCGCGGCACCCCCGGCGTCGAGGGTCGCGACCGCCACCGAGGTGCGGCCGCTGCGCGTGGGGGAGGCGAGCACCTCGGCTCCGCTGGCAGCGACGTGGTCGACCAGGGCCGCGGCGCGCGCGTCGGCGCCGACCTGGGTGATCAGGGTGGCGGGCACGCCGAGCCGGGCCAGGCCGACCGCCACGTTCATCGGCGAGCCGCCGGGTGTCTCCTCGGTGCCGCCGTCGGCGTCCCGGAAGACGTCGACCAGGGCCTCTCCGCAGACGACCAGCATCAGTGCTCGAAGTCGACGTCGGCGTAGGCGCGGAGCTTGGAGAGCTTGTGCTCGGAGTGGATCGAGCGGATCGTGCCGCTGCGCGAGCGCATCACCAGCGAGTGGGTGGTGGCGCCGCCGGAGCGGTAGCGCACGCCCTGCATCAGCTCGCCGTCGGTGATGCCGGTGGCGACGAAGAAGCAGTCGTCGGCCGACACCAGGTCGTCGGTCAGCAGGACCTTGTCGGGGTCGAGGTCGTGGCCCGCGTCGATCGCGCGCTGGCGCTCCTCGTCGTCGGTGGGCCACAGCCGGCCCTGGATCACGCCGTCGAGACACTTCATCGCGCAGGCGGAGATGATGCCCTCCGGGGTGCCGCCGATGCCCATCAGCAGGTCGATGCCGGTGCCCTCGCGCGCGGCCATGATGGCGCCCGCCACGTCGCCGTCGGCGATGAACTTGATCCGCGCGCCGGTGGCGCGGATGTCGTCGACGAGCTGCTGGTGACGAGGCCGGTCGAGCACGACCACGCCGACGTCCTCCGGCGAGCTCTTCTTGGCCTTGGCGACGCGGTGGATGTTCTCCTTCACCGGCAGCCGGATGTCGACGACGTCGGCCGCCTCGGGCCCGGTGACGAGCTTCTCCATGTAGAAGACCGAGGACGGGTCGTACATCGTGTGGCGCGGGGCCACGGCGAGCACCGCGATGGCGTTGGCCATGCCCTTGGCGGTCAGGGTGGTGCCGTCGATCGGGTCGACCGCCACGTCGCACTCGACGCCGTCGCCGTCGCCGACCTCCTCGCCGTTGTAGAGCATCGGGGCGTCGTCCTTCTCGCCCTCGCCGATCACCACGGTGCCGCGCATGCTGACCGTCGAGATCATCACCCGCATCGCGTTGACGGCGACGCCGTCGGCGCCGTTCTTGTCGCCCCGGCCGACCCACCGTCCGGCGGCCATCGCCGCCGCCTCCGTGACGCGCACCAGCTCCAGCGCCAGGTTGCGGTCGGGGCGCGACGGCGCCACGGACAGGGAGTCGGGGAGACCGGTCTCGGACATGCGGCCGATCCTAGTCGTGCAGGTGCTTGGCAGGATGGGTCGCATGAGCCCGCCCTCCGCGTCGCCCCAGCGGGGCGGCGGCTACAAGCGCAGCTCCGGCGGTCTGCTGGCGGCCCTGCTGGTGACCGTGGTCGCCGTGACCGCCTTCGCCGGGCTGCGGGCGCTGATCCTGCCCGACGCGGCCCGGGAGCAGCCGTCGGTCGACTGGGAGGCGCAGGTGCGCGCCGGCCAGTCCGACGGCAAGCTGCAGATCGCGGCTCCCGAGACGCTGCCCGAGGACTGGCGCGCCACCACGGCCGTCTACACCACCGGCTCCGACCCGTCGTGGCAGCTGGGGCTGCTCACGGGCGACGAGAGCTACGTCGGCGTCTACGAGCGCGTCGCCACGGTGGAGGACCTGGTCGAGGAGCACGTCGACGAGGACGCCGAGCAGGGCGACGACGTCGAGATCGCGGGCGAGACCTGGCAGGTCTGGACCGACCGGAGCGGCGACTACGCCGTCACCCGCGAGCTCCGGGAGCCGGTCGGCGAGCGCGGCGCGCTGCTGGTGGTCGGCGACGCCGAGGAGTCGGAGGTCCGCGACCTGGCGGCCTCGCTCGTGCTGCGCGGGGAGTGACCTCCGCCGGCTCCCGCCGTTGTACCTCCCGACACCGGAGGTGCCCCGTGCCCGTACGCCGTCCCCGCCCGCTGCTCGCCGCCGCGACCCTCGGCGCCACCCTGCTCGCCGTCACCGCGGCACTCGTCCCCACCGGGGCGGCCGCCGAGCCGGCGCCGGCCCCCGCGACGGGGGCCTACCAGGAGTACGTCGCCCTGGGTGACTCCTGGTCGGCCGACGTCACCTTCGCCGACACCGCGGGGCCGCCCGACACGACGCACGCGCCGCTGGGCTGCGCGCAGAGCCGGCAGAGCTACCCCAAGCTGCTGGCGCGGGAGCTGGGGGTGCCGGTCTTCCGCGACGCGACGTGCGGCTCGGCCACGACCGACGACTTCTACGCGCCGCAGACCGGGCTCCCGACGGGGGAGACCAATCCGCCCCAGCTCGACCGGCTCTCACCGACGACCGACCTGGTGACGGTGGGCATCGGTGGCAACGACGCCGGCTTCTCCAGCGCCGCGGTCTCCTGCCTCTCGCCGGACCCGCGCGGCGCACGCTGCGCCGAGCGCTACACCGCGGGCGGCGAGGACCAGCTGCTGAGGCAGATCGAGGAGTCGGAGCCGAAGCTGGTGCAGGCGCTGCGCGACATCCGGGCGCGGGCACCGCAGGCGCGGATCCTGGTGGTCGACTACCTCGCCGCGATCCCCGAGGACCGCGGCTGCTACCCGCTGGTGCCGGCCAGCGACACCGACGTGCGCTACCTGCACCGCACCTTCGGCGCGCTGAACGCCATGGTCGAGCGAGCCGCCCGCACCGCGGGCACCGACTTCGTCGACACCTTCTCCGACTCGCTCGGCCACCACGTCTGCAGCGGCCCGCTGCACCGCTACGTCGAGGGGCTCGGCCTGCTCTCGCTCAACGGGCCGTCGGTCGCGGTGCCGGCGCACCCCAACTCGGCGGGAGCCCGCTCGCAGTTCCGCTCCGTGCTCGAGGTCGTCCGCGGCGTGTCGGACTAGGCCTCAGGCGTCCTCGGCGGGGTCGTCGCCCTCGAGCACCGCGTCGAGCCTGGCGCGGGCGCCCTCGAGCGCGTCCTGGCAGGTGCGCGCCAGCTGCTCGCCGCGCTCCCACAGGGCCAGCGACTCGGCCAGCGAGGTGCCGCCCCCCTCGAGGGCCCGGACCACCTCGACGAGCTGCTCGCGCGCCTCCTCGTAGGTCAGCTCGGGCTCCTGCTCAGTCGTCATCGTCGTCCTCTCCGATCAGGGCCACCTGCTCGACGCCGGTGACAGTGGTGGCGATGCGGCCGTCGGCGACCCGCACGTGCAGCGACGCGCCGGCCCGCAGCCCCTCCACGGTGGAGCGTGCCTGGCCGCTCTCGTCGGAGATCACGGCGTAGCCGCGGCGCAGCGTCGCGAGGGGCGAGAGCGCCCGCACCCGGGCCAGGTGGTGGTGGAGGTCGTGCTCGGCGCGCTCCACGCGGCGGGCGAGCGAGCGGCGCGTCCGGTCGCGCAGGTCGTGGACCTCGTCGAGCCGCAGCCGCAGCCCGTCGCGCGGGTCGGCGAGGCTGGGCCGTGAGCGCAGCGAGTCGAGCAGCTGCTGCTCGCGCTCGACCCCGTGCCGCACGGCGCGCCGCCCCCGGTCGCGCAGCTGGGCCACGCGGGCGACCTCCTCGGCCACGTCGGGCACCACCCGCTTGGCGGCGTCGGTCGGCGTGGCCGCCCGCACGTCGGCGACGAGGTCGAGGATGGGGGAGTCGGGCTCGTGCCCGATCGCCGAGACCACGGGGGTGGTCGCCGCGTGCACCGCGCGCACCAGCGCCTCGTCGGAGAAGGGCAGCAGGTCCTCCACCGAGCCGCCGCCGCGCGCGACCACGATCACCTGCACCGGGGGGTCGCGGTCGAGCGACTGCAGCGCCTCGACCACCTCGCGCGCCGAGTGGACGCCCTGCATCGCGGCGTGGCGCACCACCAGCCGCACGCCCGGCCAGCGTCGGCGGGCGACCTCGACGACGTCGCGCTCGGCGGCCGAGCCCTCGCCGGTGACCAGACCGACCGCGCCCGGGAGGAAGGGCAGCCGGCGCTTGAGCTCGGGGGCGAAGAGTCCCTCGGCCGCCAGCAGCCGGCGGCGACGCTCGAGCCGGGCCAGCAGCTCGCCCTCGCCGACCAGCCGCACCTCGCGCACCTGCAGCGACATCGAGCCGCGGGGGGCGTAGAAGTCGGGCTTGGCGTGGCAGACCACCTGGGCGCCCTCGACCAGCGGTGTCGGGAGGGCGTCGAGCACGCCACGGGGCGCGGTGACCGAGACCGAGACGTCGGCCAGCTTGTCGCGCAGCGTGAGGAAGACGGTGTTGCTGCCGCCGCGCCGCGAGACCTGCGTCACCTGGCCCTCGACCCAGATGGCGCCGAGCCGCCCCACCCACGACGCGATGGCCTGGTTGACCTGCCGCACCGGTGCGGGGTGCTCGGGGGAGGTCTCCAGCGCCATGCCCGGCACCCTAGAGGTCGGGGGCGACAGCGTCCGCCACGAGTTCGGACGGATCGTCGCCGCCACCTACGATGGACCCATGACCGACCTGGGCACGCCGATCGTCCTGCGCCCCGACGAGGCCGAGCGCGCCGTGCGCCTCGCCGCCCCCCGGGGCTACTGCGCCGGCGTCGACCGCGCCGTGATCACGGTGGAGCAGGCGCTCGACCTCTACGGCCCGCCCGTCTACGTGCGCAAGCAGATCGTGCACAACAAGCACGTGGTGGCCGACCTCGAGCAGCGCGGCGCCGTCTTCGTCGAGGAGCTCGACGAGGTGCCGCAGGGCGCCACGGTCGTCTTCTCCGCCCACGGCGTCTCGCCGGCGGTGCACGAGCAGGCGGCCGAGCGGAGCCTGAAGACGATCGACGCCACCTGCCCGCTGGTGACCAAGGTGCACCACGAGGCCCGGCGCTTCGCCTCCGACGACTACGACTTCCTGCTGATCGGCCACGTGGGCCACGAGGAGGTCGAGGGCACGGCCGGCGAGGCGCCGGAGCACATCCAGCTCGTGCAGGGCCCCGACGACGTCGACGGCATCACCGTGCGCGACCCCGACAAGGTCGCGTGGCTCTCGCAGACCACGCTCTCGGTCGACGAGACCCTGGCCACCGTCGAGGCGATCCGCGCCCGCTTCCCCAACCTGCTCGACCCGCCGAGCGACGACATCTGCTACGCCACGCAGAACCGCCAGCTCGCCATCAAGGAGATCGGCCAGGACGCCGACCTCGTGATCGTGGTGGGCTCGGCCAACTCCTCCAACTCGGTGCGCCTGGCCGAGGTGGCCCTCGAGGCCGGGGCCAAGGCGGCGTACCGCGTCGACGACGCCGGCGAGATCGACGAGACCTGGCTCGACGGCGTCGAGAAGGTCAGCGTCACCTCCGGCGCCTCCGTGCCCGACTCCCTCGTGGTCGGGGTGCTCGACTACCTCGCCGAGCGCGGCTTCCCCGACGCGACCGCCGTGCACACCGCGGAGGAGTCGCTGATCTTCGCGCTGCCCCCCGAGCTGCGCCGCGACCTCCGGGCCGCCGGCAAGGCGTAGGCAGCGGGGAGACACGCCCGTGGCGCGCTACGTCGACGTGCACCCGGTCGACCCGCAGCCGCGGTCGATCGCCCAGGTGGTGCAGCTGCTGCGTGACGACGCGCTGCTGGCCTACCCGACCGACTCCGGCTACGCGCTCGGGGTCCAGCTGGGCAACCGCGACGGCCTGGACCGGATCAAGCGCCTGCGCCGGCTCGACGACAAGCACCACTTCACCCTGGTCTGCTCGGACTTCGCGCAGCTCGGGCAGCTGGTGCACCTGTCCAACGCGCACTTCCGCGCGGTCCGCTCGGCCACGCCCGGCCCCTACACCTTCATCCTCCCGGCCACGGGGGAGGTGCCCAAGCGGCTGATGCACCCGCGCAAGCGCACGGTCGGCGTGCGGATCCCGCAGCACCGGGTGGTGCAGGCGCTGCTCGCCGAGCCCGGCGAGCCGCTGCTGAGCAGCACGCTGCTGATGC